>NZ_CP024866.1:4397522-4437900 GCF_004136015.1 Pseudomonas sp. ACM7
GGCTATACGAAAGTGCGCTTTCGTGGCTTGTCGAAAAACATCGCTCAACAGACAACCTTGTTCGCTTTGTCGAATCTGTGGATGGTGCGAAAACGGTTGATGGGTATGGGCGAGGTGCGTCTGTAATGCAGGCTGATCGCCCTGAAGCAGCGCGACTAGAGGAAAGAACCATGAATTAAGGACAGGAAAGGCCTGTTTTTCGACCGACTCATGATTTTTTGAACCTCAAGCAGAGAGGGCATGAAAAATCGGTGGGTACTTCAGACCTTCCCTAAGGGTTTTCGAGACTTTGAGCCGCGTCCGCACCTGTCTTTGAAATACAAAACGCCCGATGCATAAATCGATGAATACCATGTTCCCGGCCACTTGGGACAAGGCACGGCTGATAGATTAAATTGACGGCGCATGGAATAGTCCGGAAAAAGTAGTAACGGGCGATAAGTGGGAGTCAGAAACCCCGTCCGGGTTTGCAGTCGAGGGATATGTTTCTCCAAGGACAACCATTTATCCTAAATACAGACCCTGAAGCATAAGGAATTCATATGGAATTCAAGTTTTATTGTACCGCTGGGGGAATCTATCCTGTTGTAGGTCAGGTTTTTCACCGTAGAGCCGAGGTGTCTTCGGGTAAGGATACGCGGCGATATGATCGTTACGTCTGCGGTGTTTTGAACGCTATTGCTCAAACCCAACAGGGATGCGGTGAACTGCTTCATTGCATTACATCAATCGAAAATGGCTCGGAAACGTCCGTCATAGGCGGGGGAAATGATGTTGAGCTGACCATGGACGCTTCAGGTGTACAGGTCGACATCCTGATCAACGACGACTGGGTCGGACAGCCCGAAGGTAAATTTACCCTGCAGGAGTGGCGTGTGGTCTTGGAGCAGTGGAGGCACTTCCTGGGATTGCCTGAATCGTTGGAAACAGTAGTAACAGTAAAACTGCCGTAGAAAAATACAGGTAAAGAGGTAAAGGGGACTAGGTAAAGGGGGCGGATTTATTTATAGAGACTGTCCCGGGAGGTGTTTGATGGTGCAGGAACAGGATTTGTTGCAAGAGATGGGGCAACTGTTGGTTGACGCAGGCCCCGAAAGCGCCAATGTAATTGTCGTAAGGGCCGAGTTGTATCCCGAAGGTGACGCTTGTAAGTACGAGTTCGACTATGTCGATAGTAGCGATAAGACTGATTGGTTCAGGCCGCCCGCTCGTGCGGTAGGCGATTTGACAGAGCTTTTGGTTAAGTTAAGAAGTGGATCACTTTTAAGTGGAGAGGCTGTTTGGACGAAATGTGAAATAAATTTCGGTGTTCTGCGTAACAAGCTGAAGATCAATTACGAATATGACGAGATTGTTTGAAAAGCGGGGACAGACCCGGAGGGATCCCCACAAATCAACTCCAACGCCTGCGCTTGTGGATGGGGGAAAAACGGGGCAGACCACATTTCTCCTGAGACAGAGGCAGTGCTTCTTCGATTAAACGTGCTCTGTCCCCAATTTTCGGGCTGTCCCTCACGTCGCAAGCGCCTGGTTTAGCCAGCACCAGTTGTCAATTACCTATTTTCGAATGGATCCATTCATTGACGTCAGAATAGTGGCCCTCTAATATCGCGCCACTATTTTGCTATCAATCTCCATTTCGAGGGATCGAACATGTACCCACCCGCCCTCGTGGCGAGGTTGTGCCTGGCTTTGCTGTGCCTTTCTCCGCTGAATCTTGCTCACTCCGCCCCCACCCCCGGTGAAACCGATCTGATCCGCGAACGTCAGGATCGCTTGCTCGAAGAGCAGCGTCGGCGTCTCGAAGAACTCAAGGAATTACCCGGCAAGGAAGTCAAACCCACGCAGCCGGCTGCCCCCGCCGACGCGCGTTGTTTCCCCATCAAAGACATCGAACTCAAAGGCGCCGACAGTCTCTCCGAGAACGAAAAAAGTCGTCTGCTCAAGCCGTACATCGGCCAATGCCTAGGCGTCACGCAGCTCAACGAACTGCTGAAAGTCATCACCGACCACTACATCGAAAAAGGCCTGGTCACCAGCCGTGCCTACTTGCCGCAGCAGGATTTGTCCGGCGGGCATCTAAAGGTGCTGGTGGTCGAAGGCAAGCTCGAAGGTTTGAAAGGCGCGCAGGGCAGCAAGCTGTCGGACCGCGAGTTGGGCATGGCTTTTCCCGGCAAGACTGGCGAGTTGGTCAACCTGCGGGAAATCGAGCAACTGGTCGATCAGCTCAACCGTTTGCCATCGAATCAGGCGCAGATGGAGTTGGCGCCGGGCAAGAACGTCGGCGGCAGTGAAGTGCTGGTCAAGAACACCCCGCAAAAGCCCTGGCGTGCCGGGTTGTCCCGCAGCAACGACGGCCAGCGCAGCACCGGCGAGCAGCAGTGGGGCACGACGTTTGATTGGGACAGCCCGCTGGGTTTGGCGGATCAGTTGATGTTGCGCGGCGGTCACGATGCGATGACCGATCACCAGCACACCTCCAACAACGCGATGCTCAATTACAACCTGCCGTGGGGCTGGTGGAACTTCAACTACACCTACAGCCAGAGTGAATACCGCTCGCAGGCTCAAGCCAATGGTTTCAATTTCAAGCAGACCGGCGATAGCGAAAACCATCAGCTGCGCGCCGAGCGGGTGATCCACCGCGATGCCGTGAGCAAGACATCCCTCAGCACCGGTCTCTCTTACCTGCGCACCAACAACTTCATCGAAGACAGCAAGCTCAAGCTGAGCAGCAACCGCATCAGCGAAGCGCAGTTCGGCATCAACCACGGTCGGCGAGTCGGCAGCGCGTTCGTCAACATTGACCTCGGCATGCAGCAAGGCATCGGTGCGTTCGATGCGCAGGGCAATGGCCATCCTGGCCCCGGCGAGCCTGACGCGCGCTATCGCAAATACACCGCGACTGCGAGCTACCTGCAACCGTTCAAGGTGTGGGGCGAGTCGTTCAGTTTCAGCAGCCTGATGACTGGCCAGCGCAGTGAAGACGTGTTGTTCAGTCCGCAGCGCACCAGTCTCGGCGGGCAGTCGTCGATCCGCGGTTACAAGGATCAATCCTTGTCCGGCGACAGCGGCGGTTACTGGCGCAACGACCTGCGCTGGAGCCGTCCGGTGACCCTGGAATGGATGCGCCCGGTGTTCGCCGAATACGGCACCAGCCTCGGCTACGACCAGGGCGTGATTCGTGGCAATCGCTACAACGGCGATCAGCACGGGCGCATGTCCAGCAACTCGTTGGAGCTGTTTGCTCGCGGTCAGCACCTCGCCGCCAGCGTGACCTTTGCTCATTCCCTGGAACGCCCGGACACCCTGACCGAGCGCGAAGCGCCGATCTATTTCCGCATGGATTTCTTTCTCTAATTTCGCTTCATCGAGACCTTCGACATGGACGCCCGTCAATTCGCCTTCCTGAGCCGTCAGCCTTCTTCTGCCGTGAAAACCCGCGAGCACTTCTGGGGCATGCCCAAGCGCGGCTTGGCGTTCCTGTTGGCCAACGTCATGTTCTGGCAGCCGGTGTGGGCGCAGGCCGAGGGGATCGTTGTGGCGACGCCGGGCACCAGTCTCGGTCAGGCGGGCAACGGTGTGCCGATCGTCAATATCGCCACGCCAAATGGCACCGGCCTCTCGCATAACCAGTTCCACGATTACAACGTCGGCAGCCAGGGTGTGATCCTCAACAACGTCGCCGCGCAGACCGGTGCGACACAACTGGGCGGCATCATCGTCGGCAACCCCAACCTCACCAACCGGGTCGCAGCGCAGACCATCCTCAACGAAGTGATCGGCGGCAGCCCCAGCCAGTTGCGCGGTTACACCGAAGTGGCGGGGCAGTCGGCCCGCGTGATCGTCGCCAACCCTTACGGCATCAGCTGCAACGGTTGCGGTTTCATCAACACCCCACGCGTGACGCTGACCACCGGCAAGCCGGTGCTGGACAACGGGCGTCTGGATCGTTTTCAGGTGGATCAGGGCAGCGTCTCCATCGACGGTGCCGGGTTGAATGCCAACAACGTCGACAGCTTCGAAATCATCACCCGCAGCGCGAAGATCAACGCCGAGATTCAGGCGAAGAACCTGACGATTGTGGCCGGTCGCAACGACGTCAATGCGCAGAGCCTCAATGCCACCGCGCGCGCCGATGACGGCAGTGTCAAACCGCAATTAGCTATCGACTCGTCGGCGCTGGGCGGGATGTACGCCGGGGCGATCAAACTGGTCGGTACTGAGTCGGGTGTCGGGGTGAAACTCGACGGCAAACTGATCGCCAGCGGTGGCGATATTCAGCTCGATGCCAACGGCCACTTGAGCCTGGTCGACACCTCGGCGGCTAACGGCGCGGTCAATGTCAAAGCCGCCAGTCTCGATGCGCGCGGTCCGGTCTATGCGGGCACGGCGCTAAACGTACAAACCCAAGGCAACCTGACCAACCAGCAAACCCTCGCCGCCCGCGACAGCATCGTGCTGAGCGCCGGTGGTCAGTTGACCAACAGTGGCGTCATCGAGGCCGGGGTCAACGCCGACGGCAGCCGCAACGCCAACGGCGATGTGAGCCTCAGCGCGCAGAATCTCGACAACACCGGCAAAAGCCTGGTCGCCAGCCGCACTCTCACCATCAACACTGCTCAGACCTTGAGCAACCAGGGCGGCACGCTGAGCGGGCAAAGCACCCACATCACCGCCGCAACCCTGGACAATCAAAACAACGGGCGAGTACTGAGCAACAGCACGTTGAACCTCAATGCCAATCAGGTGCTGAACTCGAAAGGCGTGATCAACAGCACCGGCAATTTCACTGGTAATGTCGGCCGATTGAGCAACAGCAGCGGCGAGCTGAGCAGCCTGGCTGATGTTGTCCTGAACGTAACCTCACTGGATAACGTCGCCGGCCTTGTGACAGCCGGTCGCCTGCTGGACATCACCGCCAGTGGTGGAATTAACAACGTCAGCGGCACCCTGGGGGCGAAACAAGCTCTGACAGTCCGCGCACAAAGCCTCGACAACAGCCAACAAGGAAAGCTGAGCAGCGAAGGCCAACTGACCACCCGAGTCAGCGGTCTCCTGAACAACCAGAGCAAAGGGCTGATCCAGGCCAACGGCGCGATGGATGTGCAGGCCACACAACTGGACAACCGCGAAGGCAAGATTTCCGGCATCAGCACACTGACAGTCAGTAGCAACAATGCAGACAACCGCAACGGCGTGATTCGTGCCGATCAGGCGGTGAAGCTGCTGATCACTGACTTGGACAACCGTGACAAAGGCCGGCTCGAAAGCAAGTCTGCACTGAGCCTGGACGGCAATAAACTGGACAACCGCAACGGTGGCCTGCTGACCGCCACCGGTCCGCTGACCCTCAAGGCCAAAGAAGTCGCCAACGATGGCGGCCGAATTTCCGGCAAGGGTGATATCGAAGCCAATATCGATACCTTGAGCCAGCAGGCTGGCGAACTGGTTGCCGAGGGCAATCTGAAGTTGACCGGCAAGACGCTGGACAACCGTAATGACGGCCTGGTCGCGTCGCTCAAATCGCTGACGGTTAACGTCGGTCAGATCGACAACCGTGGCGGTTCACTGTCCAGCCAGACCGACCTGCACATCAACGGTGCGAGCCTGAACAACAGCGACAACGGCAAAGTGCTCTCTGACACGACGCTGGCACTGAAGGTCGATCAGATCATCAACCAGTCTGCAGGGCTGATTTTCAGCAAAAGTGCGAGCACGCTCAACGGCCTCGGGCTCGACAACTCGGGCGGCAAGATCGTCAGCCAGAACAACCTCGCCTTGACCTTCGACGACATCAAGAACAACCAGCAAGGGTTGATCAGCAGCGAAGGCATACTGGTGCTCAACGGCGGCAGTCTGGACAACCGTCTGGGCAAGCTCTCGAGCCTCGAAGCCATGACACTCGACGTAGCGGCAGCCCTGCAAAACCAGGGTGGTTTGATCGCTTCGCAAAAAGGTCTGGTGCTGACCAGCGCCAGTCTCGATAACAGCGATAAAGGCATCATCAGCGCCAAGGCGGCATCGACCGTCACCACCGGCGAATTCAACAACAGCAAGGGCGGCAGTCTGGCGACTGACGGCACTCTCGACCTGACCGCCAAACACCTGGATAACTCGGCCGGGCAAATTGGCAGTCAGCAGCAGTTGAACGTCTCGGTCACGAGCCTGGATCAAGATGGCGGTGAGCTGTTCAGCAACAGCGACCTGACCCTCGACCTGAACAACGGCCTGCTGAACAACCAGCGTGGCAACCTCCACACATCAGGTCTGTTGCTGTTGAAAAACCTCAACGAGGTGAACAACAGCAACGGCGAAATCTCCGGTGCCAAGGCCTACAGCGTTATCGCGCAAAGCCTGAAAAACGACGGCGGCAAACTGCTGAGCAATGAAAAACTCACACTCGTCATCGACCGTGCACTGAGCAACATCCATGGCCTGATCAAGTCTGCCGGCCTCGCCAGTCGCAGTGCGAGCCTGAATAACAACAACGGTGAAATCCGTGGTCGTGGCGAGGTTGATCTGACGGTCACCGATGCCTTCGATAACCAGGCCGGTGTGGTCATCGCCGATGACGGCCTGACAGTGAAAGCCACCAGTCTCGATAACCGTCAGGAGGGTTTGGTGGGGGCGACAAAAGCGCTGAAACTGACCGTCGACAACCTCGATAACCGAAGCGGCGAGTTGTCGAGCAAGGCTGATGTGACACTGATCGGCCAACAACTCGACAACAGCGACGCCGGTTACATCCTGGCCGGTGGTAACCTGGCACTGACCGTGGACAAGGTTATCAACCGCAACAAAGGGCTGCTGTCCGGAGATACCGGGTTGACGCTGACCGGGCAAACCCTGGAAAACAGCGGTCGGCTGACCACGCTGAATAACCTCACGGTGAACCTCACTTCGGATCTGGACAACAATCAGGGCAGCCTCATCAGCGAGGGTAAATTGGCGATCAATGCCCAGAGCCTGAGCAACAACGGCGGCACGATTTCCAGCGCCAAGGCGCTCACAATCGATAGCAAAGGCGCGGTCAGCAACCAGGGCGGCAAACTGCTGACCGACACCAAACTGACCCTCACCAGTACCAGCCTGGATAACCAGCAAAAAGGTGCGATCAGCAGCAAAGGTGGAATGAGCATCACCACCGGCGCGCTCAATAACAGTCAGGCCAGTATTTACGCGGGCGACCGTCTGGAACTGAGCGCCGGCCAGGTCACCAACACCGGCGGCAGCATCGGCTCGGCCACCTCGCTGGTTGCCAGCGTCAGTGGCCTGGATCAGCAAGGCGGCAAGCTCTTCAGCAAGGGTGCCTTGAGTCTTGACCTGAGCGGCGGGGCCTTGAACAACCAGGACGGCTTCATTAACGCGCCCGGTCAATTGTTGCTGAAAAACCTCGCAGCTGTGAACAACCGCAATGGTGAAATCTCTAGCGAAGAGGCCTTCGAACTGGTCGCCAAACAGCTGGATAACAGCGATGGCCAGGTGCTCAGCAACCAAAAACTCACGCTGCGTATTGAGCAGGCGCTGACCTCGGTCAAAGGCAAAATCGCCGCCGCTACCTTGCAGGTTCGTGCCGCGAGCCTTGATACCAGCGCCGGCAAAATGCTCAGCGATGGCGACCTGCAAATCACCGTCGACGGTCTGCTGACCAACCAGAACCAGGACCTGACCAGAGGCCTGATCAAAGCGACCGGGCAACTCACTCTCAACAGCAACGGCTTGAACAACCTGGGCGGTAACCTGTTCGGTGGCACCGGCATCAGTATCGATCTGGGCACCGTACCGGCCGACCTGAATAACCAGGACGGCCTGATTAACACCAAAGGCGTGTTGAGCATCGCTCACTTGCGCGACCTGAATAATCAGAAAGGCGAAATCTCCAGCGTCCACAGCTTCAGCCTGAGCGGCAACCAACTGGATAACCGTGGCGGCAATCTGATCAGCAACGATCAGTTGACGCTCAACGCTGCCAGCCTGAACAACCAGGGCGGTCTGGTTTCCGGCTGGAACAAACTGGCCGTGACGGGCGGCAGTCTCGATAACAGTCAGGCAGGCGCAGTCTCCAGTCAGTTCGGTAATCTGGACATCAACCTCAGCGGCGCGTTGATCAATACCGGCAAGGGCGGTATGGGTGGCAACGGCAACGTGACCATCACCGCTGCCAGCCTCGACAACAGCAATGGCGTTGTCAGCAGTAATGGCAAGCAAACACTGACGATGACCCAAGGCCCGATCAGTAACTCCGCGGGCGGCGTGATCGAAAGTGGCGACACCCTGGACATCAATGCGCCGAGCCTGAACAACAACGGCGGGAAAATCACTGGCAAAAAAGCACTGACGTTCACGGGTACAAGCCTGGATAACAGCAACGGCAGCCTGGTCGGCAACGACAGCGTCACCCTCGACTTACTCGGTGCGCTGACCAACACCAACGGTGCGCTCGGCAGCACCGGCCCGCTGGTGATCAAACGTTCCGGCAGCATCGACAACCAAGGCGGCCAGTTGCTTAGTCAAAGCCTGTTAACTCTGTTGACCGGCGATTTGAACAATAGCCAGCACGGCACCGTTTCCGCCAATGGACAACTCGACCTCACCGCCACCGGCAGTGTTCGCAACAGTGCCGATGGTCTGATCTACAGCCGTGATGCCGGTGTTAATTTCAAAGCGGCCTCTCTCAACAATGCAGGCGGTGCGCTGCAAAGTCTGGGGGCAATGACCCTGGACGTGAAGGGCGGTGCTATCGACAACCAGGGCGGCAAGGTCATCGCCCAGAACGGTGAGCTGAACATCACCGCCGCCAGCCTCGACAGCCGCGCCGGTGTGCTGTCGAGCCTCAAAGGTTTGCTGCAGACCCGCCTGACGGGTGTGTTGCGCAACGGCCAGGGCGGCAAGATCGAAGGCAATCGCCTCGACCTTCAGGCCTTGGGCGGAATCTACAGCGACGGCGGACGCATCGCCGCCAATACCGGCAACATTCTGCTTAACGCTGGCAACGCTGCTATCGATAACAGCAACGGTGGGATTTACGCCAAAGGCCAGGTCAAGGTTATTGGCGGTGCGCTGAACAACAACGCCGGCAAGATCAGCGGCGATGGTATCGACGTCGTTCTCGATAGCAATCTCACCAACCGCGGCGGCCTGATTGAAAGCGCCGGCACCCTCGCAGTGCGTGCCGCCAGCCTCGATAACCAGACGGGCAAACTGCGCGCGCTGGGTATCAGCGGGAAAACCAACTTCCAGATCGGCAGCCTGTTCGATAACCGCAATGGTTTGGTGGAAACAGCCAACACTGACCTGACCCTCGCGACGCCGAACTTCTTGAACGCGGGCGGTACCGTGACCCATGTGGGCGTGGGTGAGTTCGACATTTCGACAGCCAACGTCATGAATGCTGGCGGTTCGCTGGTGACGCGTGGCGGGCTGACGTTGAATGCCGATAGCTGGACTAACAGCAGTGTGATTCAGGCGGGGCGGTTGACGGTTAACGTCAACAACTTTGTGCAAACCGCAAGCGGTCAATTACTGGCGTCGAACCACCTCGAAGGTCGAGGCGTGAACTGGACCAGCGATGGGTTGATTGCCAGTGATGGCAGCCTGGATTTGCAGTTGATCGGGACGTATAGGGGCGATGGTCGGGTAAGCAGCCTGGGTAATCTTGGCCTGACCGCAGGCCAATTAGATTTGAGCGCGGCGTCGACAATCGCCAGCGGTGGCGATGCCCGGATCGATGTTGGCGGGCAGTTGAACAACCACGGTCGCTTGACCTCAAGCGCAAATATGCAAGTCCAGGCGGGCGGTGTAAGTAATTTTGGCACTCTGGGCAGTGGGCAGAACCTGACGATAAAAACGCCGGCCTTGCTCAATGAGCGCGGGTTGATTTTTAGCGGGAAAGATATGAGTTTGTTGGTGAATGATTTCACCAATCAGAACGGTTCCCTGTTTAGCCTGGCCAACCTCAACATTGCTGGAGTCAGTGGTGGTCAAGCCAATAATGTAAGAAATCTGGCATCGACGATTACGATCGACGGCGATTTAACATTGGCGGCTAATGTCTTTCTTAATAAGACTGAGGGTGTGCTGGGAAAAGAGAAACTGATCTCGGGAGATATAACCTACGCGTGCCAGGGTGGGGAATGTAAGTGGGTTAACTACTATATTGAAGAGCACTATGAGTCCGAGTCGACCACTACTGGGGAAAGCTCCGTCATCTCTGTCGCAGGCAATATAAATGCGACGGTAGGTGAGTTCACTAACTTTGCCTCGGTGATTTCTGCAGGGAAAAATATCAAACTCGACGTGGGGTCGTTTGATAACACGGCACTGGATTCGGGAAGTTATACGAAGACTCTCATCTATAACGCCCGGGTACGTGATTTGATGGGACTGGTTGATGAAGACACGGGTCCAATCACGGCCTACGCTCGCAGAAACTCCAAATATATTCACAAATACTCAGATTATTTTTGTGGCGGCGAGGATTGCGGTCCAGGCGTTATACCGCGAAGCAGTCAGACCACCACGACCTTGAATCCAGACTTTGGGATCGGCGCCGAGGTTGCCGTGCCTGCAAGAATATTCGGCTACGACTTCAAGGGTGGCGAAACAGTCTTCACCAGCAAGGGCGGGGCACCGTCAATTGTTCAGGCTGGGCAGGCGTTGGAAGTTAACGCCAAAACAACCCTTAAAAATGGCAGTCTTCAGGCCTATACAGCGTTTACAGGCGTAGCGAAGAATTCTCCGGATACAGGTGTAAACCGGGGAGCTACGATTCCGGTTATTCGAATCAATGCTCAGCTACCACCGGACTTGGCCCAGCAACAGGTCAACCCGCTGGCACTTCCTGGTTTCACCCTGCCGACTGGCGATAACGGCCTGTTCCGTCTCAGCCGTAAAGACGGCACCGAGCAAACGATCGTACCTGGACAGAGCTGGACGATTGGTTCCGTTTCAGCCGGTAACACGCAGCGTTCGGACGGCATGCCTGTCAGGCAAGCCACCGAATTCCAGTTCGACAAGAACGACCCGGTCTCGGTCAAAAATCGCGAGCTGGCTTTGGCCAGTCGCCCATCGGTGAATCTCAACGACAAGACCGCTCAGGTCAACGTCAACGCCGCCACCGGCGACGGTCCGGTCGGTGTGTTGTTGCCCGGGAGCCCATCCTTCAACGTGCCACGTGTGCAGGGGCTACCCGACACCAGCGTGCGCTCCAATCCGCACAAATACCTGATCGAAACCAACCCGGTACTGACCAACCTCAAGCAGTTCATGAGTTCGGACTACCTGTTGGCGAACCTCGGCTACAACCCGGACACCAGCGCCAAACGCCTGGGCGATGGTTTGTTTGAGCAACGCCTGGTCCAGCAATCGATCGTCGCACGCACCGGCCAGCGCTTCCTCGACGGTCAGACCTCTGACGAAGCGATGTTCAAATACCTGATGAACAACGCCATCGCCAGCAAGGACCAGTTGAACTTGTCCATGGGCGTAACTCTCACCGCACAGCAAGTTGCGGCGCTGACCCACGACATTGTCTGGCTCGAAGAGCATGTGGTGAATGGCGAAAAAGTCTTGGTACCGGTGCTTTACCTGGCCCAGGCGAACAATCGTCTGGCACCCAATGGCGCATTGATCCAGGGCGGCGACGTCAAGCTGATCGCTGGCCAAGACCTGAACAACGCCGGCACCCTGCGCGCCACCAACAACCTTTCCGCCGAGGCCGGCAACGACCTCACAAACACCGGCTTGATCGAGGCAGGTGATCGCCTGACGCTGAAGGCGGGCAACAACATCGTCAATAAATCGGGCGGGATTATTTCCGGTCGCGACGTCAGTCTGACGGCAACCAATGGTGATGTGATCAACCAGCGTGACGTGACCGGTGTTGATGTCCGTCGGGGTGGAAGTCTGCAGCATCGCGATTATCTCGATAACGCGGCACGGATCGAGGCAGCCAACGATCTGAGTATCGATGCGGGGCGTGACATCAACAACATTGGTGGCGTTTTGCAAAGCGGGCGTGATCTTGAGCTCATTGCCGATCGTGACGTCAACATCACCTCAGTCCAGGATCGCAGCACCAATGCGCGTGGCAGCCATTTCCTCAACCAGACCATTACCCAGAATGCCGCTGAAGTGACGTCTGGTCGGGACCTGTCGATCAGTGCTGATCGTGATGTAACCGTTGTCGCAAGTCGGCTTGATGCAAAGCTCGATCTGAATCTCACCGCGGGTAACGATGTACTGTTGACTTCGGCGGCGAACGAAAGCGATTACGTTGCACGGGGCAAGAAAACTGCTCTGGAAAGTCACAGCGTCAGCCAACAGTCGTCGGTTGTGAATGCAGGTCGAGACATTGCCATTTATGCCGGCAACGATCTTGGCATCATTGCCAGCAGGATCAAGGCTAAAGAAGACATCAGCCTCGATGCCGAGCAGGACATAATTGTCGCTTCGGCCAAAGATGAAAGCTCTTCTTACTACTACAAGAAGAAAAACGGTTCCTTCGGACGCAGTAAAACTACTCAGAGCGAGAGCTACGAGAGTTCTAACGTCGCCTCTGTTATCGAGGCTGGGCAAGATCTGACCGTCAACACCACTAAAGACGATGGCGGAGCTGTCAGCCTCAATGGTGGCCGCAATGTCACCGTTATCGGTAGTCAATTGAAGGCTGGTGATGACCTGATCGTCGGTGCCACGAAGGACGTGGCGATACTTTCAGGCATCGAGGAAAGCGGTTCCTACTCCAAGAAAACAAAAACCGGTTTGTTCGGGATGTCGTCCAGTGGCAGCAGCCATCTCCAGACCAGCGTCACCCAAGTGGGCAGTGAGCTCAGCGCTGGTAACGATGCGGTCGTCATTGCCGGTCGTGATGTGAATATGAATGCCAGTGTCATCAACGCTGACAACAATGCCGAACTGCACTCCGGACTGGTGGACAAAACCGGTGATATCAACCTCTCATCTGCCGATAACGAAGCTTACAGTCGCGCAGAAGAGTTCAAGAAAAAACTCGGTCTGTCGCTTAAGGATGCGGTGGGATTGTTCGCGGGTACGCCGGGGGCGGGTGCGGACATTACCCTGAACGCATCGCACAAGGGCGGGCGCGAAGTGATCAGTTCAACCAGCGTTGGCAGCCAGATCAATGCGGGTAATGACGCTATTTTAAATAGCACACGCGACATCAATATCATTGGCAGTGGTATCAACGCCGGTCACGACGCGACGCTCAAGGCGGGCCGGGATGTAAACGTGGTGGCCAGCATCGATCAGGAGCGCAGCAACAGCTGGGAAACCGACAAAAGCTACGGCATCAAACAAACCGTGGATAACAACGGCTTCACCACTTTCGTCGGTAACGAGACGATCAAGCATGGTGTCGATAGCAGCGGTTACACCGCTGCAGGTAGCTCTATCTCTGCCATGCAAAACCTGACCGTCACCGCTGGCCGCGATATCAACCAGCAGGGCTCCGATCTGCAATCCGGAATCGACCTGAAGTTGAAAGCTGACCGTGACATCAACATCGATGCCGCAGAACAGGCCAGCCAAGTCACCACCACCGACAGCATAAAGCGCAACGGGACCACTACCACAGTCGCCTACAACTTTGGCAATACGGTGGATACCCTCAAAGGCACCGGCAAAGGTGAGGATGGGGTTAGCAAAGGATCGAGCGTACTAAAATCGGTCGATACTCTCGGCCAATTCTTCAGCGGCCCCACTTTCGATGGGCATGCGGGTGCCTCAAGTACCAGCCAGACCCGAACGCAGACCTCTGTGACCAATCGTCCTTCCACTCTATCGGCAGGTAATGACATCAGCCTGGACGCTGGTAACGATGTAAGCGTACATGGCAGTCAGTTTGACTCGGGACGCAATATCAATGTCACCGGCCGCAACATTACCTTCGATGTCGCCCATGGCGATGAAGGCACTGATGGAAATCAGACCCAGAGTAAAGGTGGCCTAAAGGGTGGCACGACGGGAGGTTTCAAGCTCGGTGTGGGTGTCAGCAATGCGGGTAGCAAGGATGAATCGACTCAAGGCAATTCCACACCTGTGCAACTCAATGCGGGTGGCAGTGTCAACCTGGATGCAAAAAACGACCTGACCCTGATCGGCACCCAGGCAATCGCCGAACGGGATATCAAACTCAAGGCCGGCAACGACTTGAATATCCTGTCGGCGCAAAATGCGTCCAGCAGTGAAAACAGTCGCCGCAGTTGGGGGGCCGAAGGCGGTGTTATTGCAGGTCAGGATGGCTTCGGCTTTTATGGATCAGCCAACGTTGGTCTGGGCGATTTAAAACGCCAGGGCGTTCAACAGCAAGAAGCTTACTTGTACGCAGGCAATAGCCTGAATTTCGAAAGCGGCCGCGATACCACCATTGCCGGAGCCACGTTGCGCGGCGACGAAGTGATCGGCGATGTGGGGCGCAACCTCACCGTGACCTCGGTGCCCAACACCGGCAAGGTCGAGGGCAAAGAGTTCGATGCCAGCCTGACGGTGGCCTTCAGCATTGGCATGACCGTTAGCGGCTCGCTGGGTTACGGCGAAACCAATGGCAAAACCAACTGGGTCGAAAATCAGACGGTCATCAGCGGCAAAAATAAAGTCGATATCCGCACTGAAAATCACACTCAGCTGGATGGGGCGCTGCTGTCCGCCGACAACGGTAATCTCAAGCTGGATACCGATACCCTTGGGTACCGCAATATCACAGGCAAGGATAACGAGCACGGTTACTACCTCAATGTCAGCGGTAGTTATGGTGGCGGTGGTGGCGCCCAGCAAGATAAACCGAATCAGGGCATGGACGCTCCAGACAAAAACAGTTGGGCGGTCGAAGGTTACAACTACAACAAAGATCGCGAGCAAACGCTGAATGCCACGGTCGGCGCAGGCGAGATTGTCGTGCGTCACGACAAAGTGACGGGGCAGGACTCTACGGCAGGGCTCAATCGCGACGTGGGCAAGGCCTACGAAGTGACTCGAGACGATGAGCATCGTACTGATCTGTATGTCAGCAGCACTTCGGTTGGTGCAGTAATGGACCCCAAAAAGACATACAACCAGTGGAAAGATAATGTCGAAAAGTACGGTGAAAATAGCATCGAAGCGTTGAACACGCTGGTTGATTTAATGCTCGCCACTGCCGTTGTCGCGAGAGGCTATGAACTCTTGGTGGCTGATGCAGTGCTTGAACTTCGTGCAGCCAAACGTGCGTTTTTGAAGAAGCTGCGTGACGAAACCACGCGAGCAGCGTTAGTCAATCTCACTGTCAACGAGATCATGAAGGGACGCTCTACTCCTGAGTCCCAAGCATTAGCTGCGCGTATCGTCGAAATTGCAGCGACCAATCCTGAACTGGCAATGGGTCTGCTGTCTGCTCTCAAACGCTTGCAAAATCCTCATCCCGATCGATCGAACTTTGTTCCCTTGGTTCTGGCAGGTGGTGCGTTGGCTACGCTAGGCGCCGCCTTGTTGACGGCGGCCAATTCACCGCAGAACCAGGAAAACCTGCGACAGGCAGTGAATGCTCTCGTTGAGTCTACGAAAGACGCAGGTCTGGCGTCGATTGAACGTCTGAAGTTGGCCACTGAGCTATGGGAAGCAATTATTGGTACTGCGTTTCCAATACACCTGCTTGATCCGAAGTATGGGACGCTGATCAATCCGATCGTGGACACCGATGTGCAACACCCGGTGAGTGCTGGTGGATTTACGATTCAGCCATCATCGCCAACCACTACAGGAGGCAGCGCCATCGAAAACGGCGGTGGTTGGAGCACTACTTCTCCGGTTGTGGATCCATCCCTTTCGCCAGGTAACATGTTCAATAGTCCTGTTGATTACGATCATATTATCGGTGCGGATTACACTAAGAATGATGCACCTACTGGTGGACATACATTATTGAATGGTGATGTGAGAATTGTGCCGGGTACCCAGACTGCGCCTGATGCATTCGGAGTTTATCGGGCAACTGTACAGGTACCGGATCCGAAGAACCCTGGCCAATGGTTGACCAAAACCTCCAATAAGTCGAGGAATACGATGTTCCCTTCCGCTTGGGATAAGGCACGAGTAATAAATGAAATTGATGGAGCATGGAATAGTCCTGATAAAGTTGTAACGGGTACTGTATGGCGCTCGAAGACCCCGTCAGGGGTTGAGGTCGAGGGATATGTTTCTCCAAGGACAACTGTTTATCCGATCTATAGACCTTGACGCAGGGGGCAGACGCATGGAACTGAAGTATTACTATATTCCCGGGGGGAATCACCCTATTACAGGGGAGGTGCTTTACAGGGCCGCGCTGGTTTCTTCTGGAGAGTATACCGAGCGATATGAGCTCTATATTTGCACTGTGCTAAACGCGATTGCTCAGACACAAGAGGATTGTGATCGACTACTAGGCTGCATAACGTCGATCGAAGATGGTTCCGAAACATCAGAGGTCGGGGGGGGCAATGATGTTGTGCTGACCATGGACGCGTCAGGTGTCCAGGTCGACATCCTGATCAACGACGACTGGGTTGGACAGCCCGAGGGTAAATTTACCCTGCAGGAATGGCGTCAGGTTCTGGAGCAGTGGAAGCTTTTCTTGGGACTGCCAGAATCGCTAGAAACTGTAGTTATGGTGAAATTGCCGTAACCTCCGTGAGGTGGGGAGGCCGGCCAGATGATTCTCAGATTTATTTGTTTGGCCTGTCCCGTCCTGAATAAAGTTTACACCTGTTTCAGGACTAGACTGTATGTCCTATAGGAAACGGGCGACCCACAGGTCGCCCGTTTTCATTCACTCCGCAGCCTGCGCCCGCAACCGTCTACCAATCACATCCATCAGATCACAACCGTCACGCAACGGAATGGCGAGCAGTTTGGAAAAGTCAGAAAGCACTACGGTGTCGCAACCGATTTCGGCGCGAAAGGCGATGTTTTCCAGAACTTGGGTGACGGTGCGGATTCGGTAGTCAGCCATGGCTTGCAGGACGTCTAGCGGGGCTTGGGTGTCGATGAGCAGGGACGCCGGGATCAGGTCGATTCCGGTGAGGGGCATGTATCGATTCATTTGAAGATCTCTGTTTGATTGGCTAATGCCGTCACTCAGTCGTCGCCAAACGAGAGGGTGGCAGCTGTACGCAGGTTGGCGAACCGGTACAGAGAAACCGGCAGACCCGAAGATCTCCCGCGCACAGCCGCCATAAATAGCGGCTTTGCGGGTGCGTCGGCGCCTGCAATTAAGCTGATAGCCTTCGCATTCTCTGTATCAGGTCGCCAAACCTGAATCGCCATTTGGGCGACGGGCGGACTATAAGCTTCATCGTTCCGACGGTGCAAGGCGCCTGACTTCCGAGATTGGTGTAGGAACTTTAGCTGTGGCAGCAACTGGCCGAGACCTTGTCATCATACTGATCATGAAGCCTCACCCATTCCATGATTTCCTCTTCATTACGCCCCTTGGGCGTGAGGTCGAGGTAGTTGTAAGCCCCGACCAACATGTCCAGGCCGCGGGCATAAGTGGAATAGGTATGAAAAATCTCTCCCGCTTCATTGCGATAAAACACGCTGAGGCCGGGGAGTTCTTCTTCGGCGCCGTCGGATTTTTCGTAGTTGTAGGTGGCTTTGCCGGCGGTGACGTCTTCTGCTCGGGCCGAGACGCCGAAGTCGTAATTGAAGTCGCAGCCTTCTGACGACACCCAATCGAATTTCCAGTCCATGCGTCGTTTGAAGGCCTGGAATTCGACGAACGGTGCGTGGGAAACCGCCACCACGGCGACGTCATGATGGGCCAAATGCTGGTTGGCGCCGTCGATGTGGTCGGACAGGAACGAGCAGCCGGAACAGCCCTCATCCCAGCCTTTGCCAAACATGAAGTGGTAGATGACCAATTGGCTACGCCCGCCGAACAGGTCAGCCAGTTTCAGTTCGCCGTTCGGGCCCTGGAAACGGTAGTCCTCGTCGATTTTCACCCAGGGCAGGGCGCGGCGTTCGGCGCTGAGTTTGTCTCGTTCTTTGGTGAAGGCTTTTTCGTGGGCCAGGTGTTGCTTGCGAGCGGCGAGCCATTCTTCTCGGGAGACGACGGGATGATTCTGAATGTTCATTGGGATTCTCCTGCGGGGTGCTGGGAGGTGACTTACACAGCCTAGTCGTTTGGCCAACGCCCAATTCGACATACCGCCGGTCGGTACAGGCAAAAACCTCGGCTGAACGGCTACGAACCGCGCCGGTCACACCCTATGAAGGCCATCTCACTCGCGGGCACTGGAGGTTGAATCAGGATGACGACTTATAACTGGGATTTGATTGAACGCTTGCTGCACGAGGCGCAGAACAGCGCCGGCCATAGCTTCACGCCACGGCCCTACGCCGAGCAGTACGCGGCGGAAAAAGCGGCGGAGGGCGAGACGATTGAGAACCTGGATCACCTGAAAGCGGTGGCCGGTGAGTATGAAAAGTTACTGTTGGCGCGCGGCTATATTGAGCCTCGGCCTGAGGAGCAGGGTGGCAACGGTTCGAACTACATTTTGACGCCTCGGGGCTCGAGTTTATTGAGCCTGATCGACAGCAGTATTCCGGGGAATGACCATCCGCGGCAGGTGTTGGATGAGCAGGACGATGCGCTGGATGAGGTGAGGTTTGATGAGATCGCGTCGAGGGCACAGATTGCCTGAAGACGCGCAAATCCAATGTGGGAGCAGGCTTGCTCGCGAAAGCGGTGTGACAGTTAACTTATCGTTGCCTGACACACTGCATTCGCGAGCAAGCCCGCTCCCACATTGGATTTGCGTAGCACTTAGCTCTGTTTTGCTGCCTTCAGACACTTCAAATCACTGAAATCCTTCCTCACCCCGTCGATTTTCTTCAGCAACCGCTGGCGCTGTTCCGGCGTGCTTTCGGCCATCAAATCTACAAAAAGGCCCCGTGCCTGGGCTTCGGTGCTGGCGTAGGCCTGGCGATAAGCGGGCGTCCACAAGCTCTCTCGATTGACCAGAAGCGTCTCGATGCGCTGTGGGAATTCTGGACTCTGGCGCTGCGCAACCGCCGCGCTGAACTGCTTCTGCCAGTGGGCGCGGTTAGCGATCCATTGCGTATTCTGGTCACCCAAGGCGTTGGACCACGCAACCACGCGTAGCTGCTGGGTTGCGCTGAGCGGGCCGAGCCAATCGTTCAGGCGTTTTTCCATACGCTGGCTGCGCGCTTTGATCTGTTGGTCGAGTGACGGTTTGAGGTATTGCTCCTGGCGTTTGCGCTGGTCCTTGGCGAAGGCGTCGTTCATCTCCGCGACTTGCTGGTCATCCAGCCCCTGTAACAGCTCAATGGCCGACGGAGTAATTTCCCGGGCGGTCTGGGTGATGGCCTGTTTGGCTTCCTGGATGCGGGCTTGCAGCGCGGCGTCGGTGACCTGATTGGTCTCGACCATGACCTGCAGGCGATCCAGCCAATCGAGGTAGCCCGGCAGTTGCGTGGTGCAGTGCCAGCTCAGGTGTTCCTTGAGGCGCTCGTTGAACCAGCCTTTCTGCTCGCCGTGCATGTCCAGGTAGTCGCTGAGCGTCCACGGAATGATCACGTCGAGGTTGCGATAGGCCAGGCCCACGCGGCTGCATGCACCGAGGGCGAGACTGAGGGTGATAACGATGGCGAGACACTTCAACCAGCGCGACATGGGCGAATCCTTTGCGAAGGCCTGGCTTTTTTTAATGGGCTTCTCTATGTGAACGCAGGATGAGCCTCGCAGTTCAGCGGATCAATAAAAGGCGCGTTCGGCCTTGAGGGTGAGTAGCCCGTCGCATTGGCTGTTGTGCCCGGAATAGACGGAGCAGCTGTTGCCGCTCAGGCTAGAGTCACTGTAGATCAGGTCCAGATCGACGCCCATGAACGGGCGGGAAAGTTGCACTGACCAGTCGGTGAAACTGCCTACATACCCACCGTCGACTGACACCGGCGTGTTGAGCTGGTGGGTGGTGTATTTCATGCTGATCCCGATGCCGAACGGCTGATTGCCGCCGAGGTCGGCGAACACGGTGCTGTTCTGTTTGTCTGGGTCGTTGCTGAAGGCTGCGCCGAATCGGCTGCCCAGAAAGGTCAGGCCACCGAAAAGCTCCTGGCTGTCGAGGGTGTCCACTTTCGGATAGCTGTATCGGATCATGCCGACTTCGTACCCGAGGGTATTGTCGAAAGGCTGTTTGAACCCCATGTAGGAATCGACTTCAAGGTTGGCCCCTGGCGTTAAACCCATGCTCGGTGCCCATTGGCCCACGTAAAAACCGCTGTCGTGACTCAGGTCGAGACCACCGTGGAACGAGCCGGTGCTGGAAGGTTTGACCAGCCCTTGGGCCATGCTGCGGCTGGGGGTGGTGCCGAGTTTGAGATCGAAGTCGCCCAGTTCACGCTGAAAGGTTTGCGCATTGGCGATCGAGCACGACAGCAGGGTGCCGAGCAATAGATAGGAGGGTTTGAGCATGCGTCACTCCATGACAGCGAGGTGCAGGCACTAAAAACCTACTGAAACGCTTGATCTAGACGTGTGCAAGCATACCGGCGAATGCTCGGCATCGAGGGCCGTTCGTCTATTTTTGAAATATTGATGTGTTTGGCGGGGTGTTGCGAGGAGGTTCCAGTCCAAGCGCTTCGAAGCTCAAAGCGCTTAGGGACCAGGTGACGCGGCGGATCTTGGGGAAGTTACTTCTTGCCCAGAGTGATCTGCTTGGACGGGCCGAACGTCTGGCCGCTGACGCCTTTGGCAATTTGCTGGATCTCGCCGCCGGACTTGAGGAACGCAGCAATCTGGTTGTTGATCGATTCGCTGGTTTCAACGGCTGGAGCTGGCTTTGCTTTGCTGTTGGATGCTTTTACACGCATGGCGGCCATTAACCTATAGAAAATTAACTTGGCCAGGCATCGTACAGGAAATACTTGACAATTGCTTGGTAAATATCCCCCCGAAATACACGGGGCAGATGAAGAATTAATCACAAGTTATTATTCTTAATAGGCCTCTAAGCTGCTGTTTTAACTAAGAACGATCGTGAAAAAATACAGTTTTCTGCTGGGCGCACAGATGCGCAAATCGCCAGAACGGCCTGACGAGCGGCCAAGCGGGTGCGGTAAAACCCAGGAAAATTAAGCCCTTCAGAGGATTTTCTTGCGCCACCGGGCTGGCCAGCGAACGCGGCCGGCAAAACCGGGTAGAATGCCGCCCACGCAATGAGGGTATTGGAAATGGCTTTAGTCGGGCGCTACAACAGTTTGCAAGTGGTTAAACACACTAATTTCGGTTTATATCTGGACGGTGGCGCGGATGGCGAAATCCTCCTGCCCAATCGTTATATTCCCAAAGATATTCCCAGCGAAGATGAAGATTGGCTCAACGTTTTTATTTATTTGGACAGCGATGACAAACTCATCGCAACTACCGAAAAGCCGAAAGTTCAGGTCGGTGAATTCGCCAGTTTAAAAGTCGTTGAAGTCAACAGCATCGGTGTTTTCCTGGATTGGGGTTTGCCGAAGGATCTGTTGCTGCCGTACTCCGAAGAAAAGCGTCAGATGACCGCCGGCGAATATGTCGTGGTGCACGTCTACCTCGACAAGCACACCCGCCGCATCACCGCGACGGCGCGTCTGGACCGCTACCTCGACAAGACCCCGGCCAACTACACCCCTGGCCAGGAAGTTGATTTGCTGGTTGCCGAAGCCACCGATATGGGCTTCAAGGCGATCATCAACAACAAGCATTGGGGGCTGATCCACAAGAACGAAATCTTCAAGTTCATGCGCGCCGGTAAAGAAGAGAAGGGCTTTATCAAAGAAGTCCGTGCCGACGGCAAGATCAGCCTGAGCCTGCAACCGGTCGGCGAAGAAGCCGCCACCAGCCTGAACTCGAAGATTCTCGCCAAGTTGCGCGACAACAATGGCAGCCTGCCGGTCAGCGACAAGAGCGACCCGACGGTGATCAGCAGTATGTTTGGCGTGAGCAAAGGTAACTTCAAAAAGGCCATTGGTGCGTTGTACAAGAACGGCCAGATCGTCATTCATGCCGATCGCATTGAACTGAGCTGACCTCGCGCCGGCCCCTGTTGCGAGTACTGCCATGTTTTGTGTTGTCGAGGTGTTCCGGTGAGCGCCACCCGGCGCAGCGCCGATGGGTTTGCCCTGCAAGTGATGATCGGGTTGTGCCTGATCTGGGGTATTCAGCAAGTGATGATCAAGTGGGCGGCGCCAGACATCGCGCCGGTCATGCAGGCCGCTGGGCGCTCGGGTATTTCCGCGTTGCTCGTAGGAGTGTTGATCTGCTGGAAGGGCGGCTGGGATCAAGTGGGCAACACCTGGCGCGGTGGACTACTGGCGGGCGCGCTTTTTGGCCTGGAGTTCTTCTTCATTTCCGAAGGCTTGCAACTGACCACCGCCGCGCACATGTCGGTGTTTCTTTACACCGCGCCAATCTTCACCGCATTGGGCGTTCATTGGCTGTTGCCGAGTGAGCGTTTAAGGCCGGTCCAGTGGCTGGGGATTTTCCTCGCCTTCGTCGGGATCGCCATCGCCTTTGCCGGTGGAGTGTCCTGGGACAACCTCGATCACCGCATGTTGATGGGCGATGCGCTGGGCGTACTGGCTGGCGCGTCATGGGGGGCAACCACGGTGGTGGTGCGCGCTTCGCGCCTGTCGGAAGCGCCGGTGACGCTGACGCTGTTCTATCAATTGATCGTCGGTTTCGTCGGCCTGTTGCTGATCGCGATCCTCAGCGGCCAGGTCACCCACGTCAGCCTGACCACCGTGGCGGTGGCCAGTGTGTTGTTCCAGGGATTGGTGGTGTCGTTCTTTAGTTACCTGACCTGGTTCTGGCTGTTGCGCCGTTATCTGGCGGCGAACCTGGCCGTGTTTTCGTTCATGACGCCGCTATTCGGCGTCACGTTCGGCGTGGTGCTGCTGGGCGAAGAGCTGAGCTTCAACTTCGTTGTCGGCGCGGTGCTGGTGTTGTTGGGCATCACGTTTGTCAGCGCTGAGCAGTGGGTGCGCCGTCGTTTGCGCAAAGCCCTTGGGCAGAGCTGACCGGACGCAATAACAGACCGCCAGCGACAATCAAACCACCGCCGGCGAACACCAGCGCTGGCTGCAAACCACCACTGAAATGGCTGCTCAACGACGCCAGCAACGGCCCGCTGAGCTGACCTACGGCGAAGCACGCGGTCAGCAGCCCGGCGTTGCGCTGGGTGGCGTGGGGCGCCAGCTCCCGGGAGCGTTGCATCACCAATTGCATGCAGGCCAGGAACGGCGTGCCGCAGAGGATGACGCCCAAGGCCAGGCCTGGGCCGCTGCCCAACAAGCAGGCGAAGACCCCGGCGGCTTGCAGCCACAACGTCGCCATCAGCCAATAACGAGTGCCATACGGGTGTTGTCGACGCAGACTCACCAGCACCACCCCGATGGCCGAAGCAAGACCGAAGCAAGGCCAGAACAGATCGGCCTGCCATTGGCCATGGAACTGCGCGTTGGCCATTTGCGAGAGGAAAGTGGCCGGAATGATGTAGCCCAAACCGTACAGCCCATAGACGACGCCTAAACGGCCGATGCCATGATTTCCCGAGCCAGCGACGCTGGGTGCGGCGGCCACGGTCGTGGCCGGTTGCGGCAGGAACGGCAGAATCCCTAGTAGCATCGCCAGCCCGACGCCGGCATACACCAGCCACAAGGCTGCAGAAGTCTGCCCCAGCAGGTTCGATCCCAAGGCCAGCAAGCCCGTCAGAAAAATCCCCAGGCCCGGTCCGGCAAATACCAGGGCGCCGAGCCGTGGACGACCGGCCGCCGCGGCCAACGGCTGACTCAACGCGGTGATCATCACCAGCACCCAGGCGCTGGCCACGCCGGTGCCGAACCGCAGCACCAGATGGGACCAAAACCCGTTGGCCCAGAACGAGGCCAACGTCAGCAATACACAGAGCCACAAACCGCCCAGCAAGCGCCGGCGGACTTGCTCGGGGCGGCGAGAGAACATCGCGTCCACCGCACCGACGAAGTAGCCGAGGTAGTTGGCCGCGGCAATCAGACCGGCGGCGGTCAGGTCAATCTGGCCTTCACTGAGCAGGTGCGGCAACTGAGGCGTGAGGGCGAAACGCCCGATGCCCATGGCCATCATCAGGGCGATGAAACTGGCGAGTAAGCGAATCAGAGGGGACATGGTCTGAATTCCAGCAGAGGATCAATGACCGTCAGGCTAGGACTGATTGACTTTCTTTTAAAATGAATAATAGTGAGTAACTTGTTCTGATTTGGAGAATGGCGTGGAATTCAGCCAATTGCGGATTTTCCAGGCGGTAGCGGAGGAGGGTTCCATCACCCGCGCTGCCGAACGCCTGCACCGGGTGCCGTCGAACCTGTCGACCCGGCTTAAACAGCTGGAAGAGCAACTCGGCGTAGAACTGTTCGTGCGTGAACGTCAGCGTTTGCAGTTGTCGCCTGCAGGAAAAGTCCTGCTGGACTACACCGCCAAGCTGTTCAATCTGCGCGACGAAGCTCAAGCGGCGGTGCAGGGCGGGCAACCGGCCGGAGACTTCGTGCTCGGCACGATGTACAGCACGGCGGCGATTCATCTGCCGGGGTTGCTGGCGCGTTATCACCGCACTTACCCGGCGGTGAACCTGCAAGTGCAGTCCGGGCCAAGCGGCGAATTGCTTGAAGGTTTGCTCACCGGGCGTCTCGATGCGGCGTTGGTGGACGGTCCACTGGAGCTGGCCGGTCTGGACGGCGTGCCGTTGTGTGACGAACGGCTGGTGCTGATCAGCGAGGCCGATCACCCGCCGATCCTCAGCGCACTGGATGTGGAAGGGCGCTCGGTGTTCACCTTTCGGCAAGGTTGCTCCTACCGCATGCGCCTGGAAGCCTGGTTCTCCCATTACCACGCGGCCATGGGCCGGGCGATGGAAATCGAGTCTTATCCGGGGATGCTTGCCTGCGTGATCGCCGGCTCAGGCGTGGCGCTGATGTCGGAGTCGATGCTCGCCAGCCTGCCGGGCCGCGAAAGCGTGGCGGTGCATCCGTTGGCCGAGCCGTTTGCCAGTGCCACCACGTGGCTGATGTGGCGTAAAGGCATGGTTGGGGCGAACTTGAACGCGTGGCTTGAGCAGCAACAATTGGTCTATCCGTCGGCGCCGAGTCAGGCTCGGGCGATAGCTTGAACTATCGGTCAGGTATTTTGATCAATTCAGTAACAGATCATTGCGACTTTGGGCGAGCATTGCGTAGGACTTCGGACTATTATCAGTGCGAAGTGGCTACAGAATTTTGGCCACTCGGCACTACCCTGAAGGGGGCACCATGAAAGAGAAAATCCAAAACTGGCTGCACGACCTGGGTGTTGCACTCGGTTTGATCGAACCGCCTCTGCAACCTGTGCCTATTCGCACTGACGACGAACAACGCCGACGCCAGCCGCGTCGCAGGTAACGCGTCAAGGCCTAAAAGATCGCAGCCTTCGGCAGCTCCTACAGGGAGCAGTGCGAATGCTGCGATTGTCCATATACCTGTAGGAGCTGCCGAAGGCTCGGGCCGCGTTCGGACGATCTTGGCGCTCTACAGGTCAATGCCGCCCGATCTCCATCAAAAACCGGCTCAAGTCATTCGCCGTCCTGGCGGTCTTGAGTATCTGATCTTCCTCTGCCGTAAATGCCGTCAAACCCAGCTCATCTTCCAGATGGAAGATCAGCTCTTCGATATCTTCTTTATCCAATCCCAATTGCGCCAGGCTCGCGTTGTCGTCGAAGTCATCCTGACCCTCCAGCAGGCGGCTGATGAAACGATGCACGACAACACGAACGGCAGCTCTTTTCACGGTGGTTCTTCGAGGGCGTTATTGTTGTTATCCCTGGGCTGAGTACAGCAGGCTTCAGGCGTGCAAGCGCTGCCACTCGTCAATCATCGTGTGCAAATGTTCCCCGGAAAAACTCCCGAAATGCCCGCCATGCACCGTGCGGATCGGTAACTCGCGCAAACGCTTCAGGCTGCGGGCATAGTCGTCGAGGTTGGAATGGTAGGCGTCTTCGATCAGCGGCCCGTCGTAGATGATGTCGCCGCTGAACAGCGTCTCGGTCGCCGCTTCGTACAGGCTGATGCCGCCTGGTGAATGCCCCGGCGTGTGCAGCACTTGCAACACGCGATTGCCCAGATCCAGCACGTCACCTTCTTCGATCAGGCCCGTGGCCGGCGCGGCTTTGACCTGATACTCGGCGTAGCACAACGGGCAATCCGGGTGAGCCTCGAACATCTCGTCACCGACAAACGCCGTGCTCAGTGTGTTCTCGCCGTCCGGTGACGCGAGGATCTGCGCTTCAGCCGGATGCACCAACCGTTCAGGGAATTCGTGATGCCCGGCGATGTGGTCGAAATGGCAATGACTGGCCACGGCCACCAGCGGCCGCTCGGTGATCCACGGCAGTTGCTCGCGCAGGCTGACCAGCCCGGAACCGCTGTCCAGCAGCAAGTCCTTGTCGCGACCCTGGATGTGCCAGAGGTTGCAGCGATAGAAGGGGTGGATGTAAGGCTCGTGAATCAGGCGAATGCCGTCACTGAGCTGTTTGACCTCGAACCACTGATCGCGAGAAACAATCTTCATCAAAGGTTTTCTCCAGACGAAAAAAAACGGGTGTGGCAACCGACGCCACACCCGTCGAAGAAAGCATCAAGTCGTTATGTTCAGCTTAGGCGGCGTTAGCCACCATTACCGGGCGACGGGACATCAGGCTGACCAGCACGAAGCTCACCAGACCAACGCCGAGGCTGTAGTAGATCGGGGTGTTGGCATCCAGACCGTCTTTGAACATGAACACCAGCGCCGTGGCGAAGCCCATGCCCATGCTGGCGATAGCGCCGGCGGTGTTTGCGCGTTTCCAGAAAATCGCACCGATCAACGGGATCAGCATGCCGCCCACCAGCAGGTTGTACGCCAGGGTCAGGGCGCTGATCACGTCATTCACGACCAGAGCGATGCCGAGTACAACGATGCCGGTCAACAGGGTGAACAGGCGGTTGATGCCTAGGCTCGACTGTTTACCGCCACGCAATTTCGGCAGCAGGTCTTCGGTCAGGGTGGTGGCAGCGGCGAGCAGGCCGGCGCTGGCGGTGGACATCATGGCGGCCAGGGCAGCGGCGATCACCAGACCACGGATACCGTCCGGCAGGGACAGTTTTACGATGGCGGCGAAGGCGTTGTTGACGTTGTCCAGGTCCGGGATCAGCACATGTGCGGCCATGCCGATCAGGGCACAGGCCAGTCCGTAAAGGATGCAGTAGAAGCCTGCGAATGTACCGGCGACCTGGGCCACTTTGGCGCTCTTGACGGTGAACACACGCTGCCAGATATCCTGACCGATCAGGATCCCGAAGAAGTAGATCATGAAGTAGGTGATGATGGTGTCCCAGCCAATCGTGGTGAAGCTGAAGGCGGTGGCCGGCAGTTTCAACACCAACTCATCCCAGCCGCCGACGCGGTACATGCAGATTGGCAACAGGATGAACATCAGGCCCACGGTCTTGATCACGAACTGGACGATGTCGGTCAGGGTCAGGGACCACATGCCGCCGATCGCCGAGTAAATCACCACCACGCCACCGCCGACCAATACCGACAGCCAGAACGGCAGGTCGAACAGCACTTGCAGCACGGTGCCAATGGCCAGGATCGAGACCACGCCGATCATCAGCGCATACGCCAGCATGATCACCGCGCTCGCGGAGCGGGCCATCGGGTTGTAGCGTTTTTCCAATACCTGGGTAACGGTGTAGATCTTCAGTTTCAGCAGCGGTTTGGCGAGGAACAGGTTCAGTGCCACGATCCCGCAACCGAGGGCCGCACAGAGCCAGAAACCGGAGATGCCATGGACGTAGCCCAGCCGCACGGTGCCGACGGTGGACGCGCCGCCCAGAACGGTGGCGGCCATGGTGCCCATGTACAGGCTCGGGCCGAGGTTACGACCGGCGACCAAAAAGTCTTCGTTGGTCTTGGCCTTGCGCATGCCGTAGTAGCCGAGTATCAGCATCGCGGCGGCGTAGATGAGTACGACGAATAAATCCAATGCCATGATGGCGTGTCTCCGATTGTCTTTTTTATGGTGAGGCTGAAATCAATTCCTAGTGGGAGCGGGCTTGCTCGCGAAAGCGGTCTGTCAGTCACATCAATGTTGGATGTGCCGCCGTCTTCGCGAGCAAGCCCGCTCCCACACAGGTAATGTGTTGAATCAGGCGACTTGTCGCACCGCCGGTTTAGCGAGCGAATCCGTACCCTTGCTCCGTGCATCGTTTGGACCGAACACCGCGGCCGATTCCGGGAACAGGCTCAACAGCGCCAGGTACACCAGCGACGCCAGGCCAAGGGTGACCGGCAAGCTGATGTCGATGCCGCCGGCCAGTTCACCGAGCGGACCCACGAACTGCCCAGGCAGGTTCACAAAGCACAAGCCCACCGCAGCGCTCGGGATCCAGGCACCCAGCCCACGCCAGTTCCAGCCATGGGTGAACCAGTAACGGCCACCTTTCTCGCCGCGGGTGAACACTTGCAGGTCATCCGGGCAGTAGAAGCCGCGACGCACCAGCAGACCGATGATCATGATCACCATCCACGGGGTGGTGCAGGTGATGATCAACACGGCGAAGGTCGACACGCTCTGCACCAGGTTCGCGGCAAAGCGCCCGATGAAGATGAAGGCAATCGACATCACGCCGATCAGCAACGTTGCTTTGACCCGCGACAGCACACGAGGGAACACGCTGGACATGTCCAGCCCGGTGCCATAGAGCGAGGTGGTGCCGGTGGACATGCCGCCGATCACCGCGATCAGGCACACCGGCAGGAAGAACCAGCTCGGCGAAACGGCCAGCAGGCCGCCGACGTAGTTGTTGGCGGCGATGTAGTCCGGCGCCTTGATCGCTACGATGGTGGCAGTGGCGAGGCCGAACAGGAACGGGATGAAGGTCGCGATCTGCGAGATCACCACCGCCGCCATGATCCGACGCTTGGAGGTGTCACGCGGGATGTAACGCGACCAGTCACCGAGGAACGCGCCGAAGGAAATCGGGTTGCTCATCGCCACCAGCGCCGCGCCGATGAAGGCGGCCCAGAAACCCGGTTGACCCATGCTGACGGTGCCGGCGTAGTTCACATCGAACGGACCGACGAAGGCGAAGATACCCAGCAGGAACAACAGACTGGCGCTCCACACTGCGATCTTGTTGACCCACAGCAGGAAGCGGAAGCCGTAGATGCAAACGGTCAGCACCAGGATCGCGAACAGACCGTAGGCCAGACCCAGGGTCAGGTCGGTTTCCGGAAGACCGATCAGGCGTTTGGCGCCACCGATCAGCGCATCACCCGAACTCCACACCGAGAGCGAGAAGAAGGCGATGGCGGTCAACAGCGACAGAAACGAACCGACGATCCGCCCGTGCACGCCGAAGTGCGCACCGGAAGACACGGCGTTGTTGGTGCCATTGATAGGCCCGAACAGGCCCATTGGCGCAAGGATCAGCGAGCCCAGCAACACACCGAGCACAATCGCCCAGACGCCCGCCTGAAAAGACAGGCCGAACAGTACCGGGAAACTGCCGAGCACGGCGGTGGCAAAGGTGTTGGAACCCCCAAAGATCATCCGGAACAAATCCGTCGGGCCTGCGGTGCGTTCGCTGTCCGGGATCTGTTCGACCCCGTAGGTTTCGATGTGCGTAAGGCTTTGGTCTTTGTTGTTGTTATTCATGATCAGCTCCGATCATAAAGGCGCGCTCATCGTGTGTGAGCGTCACCTGTTTGGCTAAGGGGTTGGCAGCCCTTCCGGCATCGCGGACAAATGTTCGTGGCAGGCCAGCCATAGGCCTTGTTGTTCTTGGCCAGACGCTTGTTTCTTGAAAACAATCGTCTCGCGCTCCTGGCTGAAGTGTTGCTCCCCTTGCATGCGCAGCTCGGTGGCCACGTCATGGATGAAAATCGCCACGTCGCCCTGCAGGCTGACGAAGGCGTTGCTCGAGGTGCACGAAAGCACCTCGAAGCCATCCTCCGAGCGCCAGGTGTCCCACAACGCCTGATAGGCATCGCGCGACAGCAGGGGCTGTTCGAGGGTGTAGAACACGAAGCTGGCGTCGGTGCTGAACGCACCGAAATAGGCTTCGCGATCATTACGGGCGAAGGCGGCTACCAGATCGGCAGCGGCCTGGAGTACCTGATCACGTTCGTTCACGACCAATCCTCAGCGGTGGACTACGCCAGGCAGTACGCAGAGCATTTCGTACAGCAGGTTGGCGGCCAGCAGCGAGGTGTTGCCGGTGGTGTCGTAAGCGGGCGAGACTTCTACCAGATCGCAACCGACCAGGTCGAGGCCTTGGCAGCCGCGAACGATTTCAATCGCCTGAATGGTCGTCAGACCACCGATTTCCGGGGTGCCGGTACCTGGCGCCCACGCTGGATCGATACCGTCGATGTCGAAACTCAGGTACACCGGACCGCCGCCGACTTTCTCGCGAACTTCGGCCATCAGCGGTGCCAGGGATTTGTGCCAGCACTCTTCGGCCTGAACCACACGGAAGCCCTGATTACGGCTCCAGTTGAAGTCGTCAGCGGTGTAGCCCTGAGCGCGCAGACCGATTTGCACCACGCGGTCCGGATCCAGAAGGCCTTCTTCGACAGCGCGACGGAAGGTGGTGCCGTGGGCGATTTTCTCGCCGAACATGTGGTCGTTCACATCGGCGTGAGCGTCGATGTGCACCAGGCCGACCTTGCCGTGCTTCTTATGGATCGCACGCAGGATGGGCAGGGTGATGGTGTGGTCGCCGCCCAGGGTCAGGGGGATCACATTGTGTTCGAGGATTTTGTGGTAGGACTCTTCGATGATCCGTACCGCGTCCAGCAGGTTGAACGTGTTGATCGCCACGTCACCGATGTCGGCAACCGACAGCGAGTCGAACGGTGCAGCGCCGGTAGCCATGTTGTACGGGCGGATCATCACCGATTCAGCGCGGATTTCGCGAGGCCCGAAACGGGTGCCTGGGCGCAGGGAAGTACCGATGTCCAGAGGGACGCCAACGAAGGCAGCATCCAGACCGGCAGCGGTTGGCACATGGGGCAGTCGCATCATGGTGGCGATGCCGCCGAAGCGCGGCATTTCATTGCCGCCCAGTGGTTGGTGAAGAATCTTGTCCACGGGTAAGGCCTCATCGTCGTTGTTTTATTTATGTCGGTTGCGCAGGTCGGAGAGACGCAGGCACCGCTGTGGGGCAATTCTGCGAAATGTAGTGGCCGGGAAGAATCGCTACGGGCAAATACTTAGTTCAGATTTTTCTAAACTAATGCCAATGACGGCGATAGACTCGCAATGTCTTATGTAGCAGCTGCCGAGCCTGCGAGGCTGCGTTCGGCTGCGCAGCAGTCGTAAAACCTAAGCGCGAGGTTTTCCTGAAACACCGCGTCGCCTGATTTCACGACTGCTTCGCAGCCGAACGCTGCCTCGCGCTGCTCGACAGCTGCTACAGGTCTCATCGTCTACGTGTGTTTTTGCTGGAGAACCCCATGGCCAACGCATTACCCGACCTGAAACTGTTGCGCATCTTCGTCAGCGTGGTTCGCCATCAGGGGTTTGCCAACGCCCAGCAGGAACTCAACCTCTCGACCTCGGCCATCAGCACTTACATGAGCCAGCTCGAAGCCGCCCTCGGTCTGGTGCTCTGCCATCGCGGTCGTGGTGGTTTCAGCCTGACCAGCAAAGGCGAACTGTTCCATCAGGAAACCTTGCGTCTGCTCGGCGAACTCGAAGGCTTCGAGCAATACGCCGCGGCGCTCAAGGGCGAACTGCGCGGCACCTTGAACCTCGGTGTCATCGACTCCACTGTCAGCGACAAGGCCTTGCCCTTCGCCGAAGCCATTGGCGCTTACAGCCAGGAACACCCGGCCGTGCATTTGCACCTCTCGGTGATGAGCCCTTACGAACTGCAACTCGGCGTGCAGGATAACCGTCTCGACCTGGCCATCGGCGCGTTCTCCACGCGCATGAGCGGTCTGGTCTACATGCCGCTGTACCGCGAACAACACTGGTTGTATTGCAGCAGTCGTCATCCACTGTTCACCGAGCGGCGCATTCCCGAGCAAGTCATCACTCAGCAGCGCATGGTTGGCCGCGGCTACTGGAGCCAGGCGGAACTGGCACGCCACGGTTTCAAACACAGCGCGGCGACGGTGGAAAGTATGGAGGCGCAGCTGATTCTAGTGCTGTCCGGTGCCTACATCGGTTACCTGCCGGAGCACTACGCCCAGGCTTGGGCTGACAAGGGCGATTTGCGGGTGCTGCTGCCGGCGACCTTCGGCTATCAGGCGCCGTTCTCGATGATCGTGCGTCGTGGCCGCAGCCGCGAGCCGCTGATCCAGACCTTTCGCGATTTGCTTAAAGCACAACTGAATCAGGCTTGAAAAAATGTCCAGAATCCAATGTCCGCGCTGCCTGCGCCCACAAACCCATTGTCTGTGCCCACTGATTCCGAACCTCGACAGCCGCACCCGGGTGTTGCTGCTGCAACATCCCAGCGAAGTGAACCATGCGCTGAACACCGCACGTTTGGCGGCGTTGGGGTTGCGGAATGCCGAGTTGATTGTGGGCGAGGTGTTCGAAGATTTGCCGGCATTGTTGAATCAGCCGGGTTATCAGGCGCGGCTGCTGTTTCCTGCCGATGATGCGCAGCCGTTGCAGGCTTACACGGCAACTGATCAACCATTATTGCTGGTCGTCCCGGACGGCACCTGGCGCAAGGCGCGCAAGATGCTGCACCTCAACCCGCTGCTGGCAGCGTTGCCGAGGGTGACGTTGGCGCAGGGCGGGGTGTCGAGATATCGATTGCGCAAGGCTCCGGGGCCGGGCGCGTTGTCGACGGTGGAGGCGATTGTTCAGGCGTTGCAGACCCTCGAAGCGCCGACCACTTTCGAACCGTTGCTACGGCCGTTCGAAGCCTTGATCGAGGGGCAAATTGCGGCGATGGGGGAGGCGGTTTTTCAGCGTAATCATGGGCCGAAATAGTCGTTGTGATTCAGGGCCTCTTCGCGAGCAAGCCCGCTCCCACATTTGATCGCATTTCTCCTGAGGAACTCGGTCGAATGTGGGAGCGGGCTTGCTCGCGAAGACGGTAGAACAATCACAGAAAATCCCAGCCAGAGACTAACGTTCGCGCATCGCCTCGGTCCGGGCTTTAAGCACCGGTTTGAGCAAGTAATCCAGCACACTTTTCTCCCCGGTGATGATATCCACCGTCGCCACCATCCCCGGAATGATCAGCAACGGTTTCACATCCCCGCCCAGGTGATTCTTATCCGTCCTCACCTGAATCAGGTAGAAGCTGTTGCCCTTGTCATCCGTAATCGTGTCCGCCCCAATCAACTCCAGCTTCGCACTCAACCCTCCATAAATCGTGTAGTCATAAGCACTGAACTTGACCATCGCTTTCTGCCCCGGGTGCAGAAACGCCACGTCCTGCGGCCGGACTTTGGCTTCGATCAGCAAGTTGTCTTCCAGCGGCACAATTTCCACCATGTCGCTGCCCGGCTGGACCACGCCGCCGATGGTGTTGACCTTCAGTACTTTGATAATCCCGTGAACCGGCGACACCACCGTGGTGCGGGTTACGCGGTCATCGATAGCAATGCTCGATGCCGTGATTTTCGACAGGTCGGTGCGTTTTTCATTCAGCTCTTTCGCTGCGTCGGAGCGGAAGGATTGTTCGGACTCATCAATCTTGCTTCTGATCTCATTGATCGCCGATTCCGCACGAGGAATCGCCAGGGTCGTGGCGTTCAATGAACCGCGAATCTCCACCGCGCTGCGTTTGAGTCGCAAGATTTCCACCGGCGAAACCGCCCCGGTGCCTACCAGCGGGGCGGACATGTTCATCTCTTGTTGCAGTAATGCCAGGCTTGAACTGAATTGGCCCTGTTTGGAGCGGAACTCCGCCAGTTCCTGGGTTTTTTGCCGAAGTTGTTCACTCAGGGTGCGCTGTTCGCTGGCCAGTCGACGTTGCCGTTGCTCGTACAGCGAGCGTTCGTCCTCAGCCACTTGCGGCGCCTTGGCGATCACTTCCGGGGACAGCTTGAATGGCCTGCCTTCCGCTTCTGCCGACAGCCGTTCGACCTGCGCGATCAACGCATAACGATCCGCTTCGCTTTCGCCCTTGTTCGACAGGAATCGAGTGTCATCGAGGCGCAGCAAGGTGTCGCCCTTGTTCACCATTTGCCCTTCGCGAACGAAGATCTCAGTGACGATGCCGCCCTCCAGGTTCTGGATCACTTGAACCTTGCTCGACGGAATCGCCTTGCCTTCGCCCATGGTCACTTCCTGCAGCACCGCAAACTTGGCCCAGACCACCGCGGTGATAATCAGCGCAGCCGTCAGCCATACGGTGATCCGCGACCAGCGTGGGGAATCCTGTAACGAGGCGCCGGCGGTTTCCGGCATGAATTCGCTTTCGGCGCTTTTGCTGAAACTGCCAAAGTATCCGCGTGGCTTCGAATTAGAGCGCGACGCGTCGGATGATGAACGGGCCATGGCTAGCTCCTAGACAGCCGCAGAGCCGACACGGCCCTTGCGCAGTGCATCGATGACCACTTCTTTCGGACCGTCGGCGACGATCCGCCCGTTGTCCAGCACCACCAGGCGATCCACCAGGCTGAGCATCGAGGTGCGGTGGGTCACCAGCAGCAGGGTTTTGCCCTGGACCCAGCGGTGGAGTTTTTGCCGCAGAACGTCTTCGCTGCTGTTGTCCATGGCGCTGGTGGGTTCGTCGAGCAACATGATCGGCGGATCCAGCAACAAGGCGCGGGCCAGCAACACCGCTTGACGTTGCCCGCCGGACAGCAGTTGTCCGCGTTCACCCACTGGGCGGTCGAAACCTTGCGGATGTTGACGGGCCAGCTCGGTGACGCCGGTCAGTTCGGCGACTTCGAGCATCCGTGAATCGCTGATGTAGCGTGCGCCGAGGGTCAGGTTGTCGCGCAGGCTGCCGGCCAACAGTGGCAGGTCATGGGCGACGTAACCGATTTGCTGGCGCAGGTCGGCGACGTCCAGTTGCCGCAGGTCGAGGCCATCGAGCAGCAGTTGGCCTTCTTCCGGTGCGTAGAAACCCATCACCAGCCGCGCCAACGTACTTTTGCCCGAGCCGCTGCGGCCGATGATGCCGATCCGCTCGCCGGGTTTCACGCTGAAGCTGATGTTGGCCAGGGCCGGAGCGTTCTGGCCGTTGTAGTGGAACGTCACGCTACTGACGTCTATCGCGCCTTGCAGTTGCGTGCGTTCCAGCGGCCGTTGTTTGGCGTCGCGTTCCTGCGGCAAAGACATCAGCGCATCGGTGCTTTTCATGGTCAGTTGCGCTTGCTGGTAGCGGGTGATCAAACCGGCAATCTGCCCCAGCGGCGCGAGCACCCGGCTGCCGAGCATGTAGGTCGCCACCAGCGCGCCCACGCTGAGGTTGCCGGCGATGATGCTGTAGACCCCGGCGACGATGGTCGCCATGCCGGAGAATTGCTGGATGAACAGCGTGCCGTTGGTGGCCAGTGCCGAGAGGTTGCGCGCATGGCTGTCGAGGCGGGTGAGGGCGCCGTGGGTGCTTTCCCATTTGTGCTGACGTTCGCTTTCGGCGCTGCAGGCCTTGAGGGTTTCCAGGCCGCCGAGGGTTTCGATCAGCAGCGCCTGGCGTTCGGCGCCCAGGGTCAGGCTTTTCTGTACGGTGTCGCGCAGGCGCACCTGAATCACCATTGCGAAGATGATCGTGATCGGAAACGCCAGTAACGGAATCACCACCAGCCAGCCACCGAGCAGGCCGATCACCACCAGCATCAGCACGGCAAAGGGCAGGTCGATCAGGCTCGTCAGCGTCACGGCGGTGAGGAATTCCCGCAAGCCCTGGAAGTCGTGAATGCTTTGGGCAAAACCACCGATGGTTGCCGGCCGCGCTTTCATCGCCATGCCGGTGATGCGTTCGAACAACGTGGCCGAAAGGATCACGTCGGTTTTTTTCCCGGCGGTGTCCAGCAGGTGCGCGCGGACCACCCGCAATACCAGTTCGAACCCGGTGCCGATCAGCAAGCCGATGGACAGCACCCACAGCGTCGACGTGGCCTGGTTCGGCACCACCCGATCGTAGGTCTGCATCACGAACAGCGGCACCATCATCCCCAGCAGGTTGATCAAGGAACTCGCCAGAATCGCATCGCTGTACAGCCACTTCGACAGCTTCAAAGTGTCGCGAAACCACGCCTCAACCCGCGGCACCAGCGGTGAGCGCAAGTCTTCGAGTTCATGCCGTGGCCGCGCGAACAAGGCCTGGCCGCTGTAATTCTCGGCCAGTTCGTCCGTGCTGACCCATTGTTCACCGCCGTCGGATTCGCTCGGCAAAATCAGCAACTGCCCGTCATCGCCGAAGCGTCGTAGAACGGCAGTACGACCGTTGTTGAGGATCAGCATCACAGGCAGGTTGAGGGCGCAAATATCCGCCAGTTCACGGCGCAGCAATCGCGCCTGCAAACTGGCCCGGGCCGCTGCGCGAGGCAGCAGGTCCAGGCTCAAGCGTTGCTTGTTCAGGGGGAGCCCGGCACTCAGGCTGGCGCGGCTGACCGTCGCGCCGTGAAGTCCGCAGAGGATCAACAGACCGTCCAGAAGCGGGTCATCGAAGCTCAGGCGCGGATCGACACTGATGTTACCGGGTTCCATGCTGGTCACATTGATCGCTCCAGTTGGCATAGGTATCGACACATATCCTTGTAGGAGCTGCCGAAGGCTGCGATCTTTTGACTTTGCTTTTAAACATCAAGATCAAAAGATCGCAGCCTTCGGCAGCTCCTACCGGGTTACCTCAGTTCAGGCAAACGGGCTTCGTTTTTTACTTCCGTGGAGGCGATCGCATCGGCGGGCAACACCACCCGTTGTTTGCTCAGCAACTGACCCATGTTCGCCAACACGCGGTACATCGAGAACTCCTCGGTGTAGCGCACTTCGGTGAAGCGGCGGTTGGCGTTGTAGAGCTCGTTTTCACTGTCCAGCAGGTCGAGCAGGGTGCGTTGACCGAGGCCGAACTGGTCCTGATACGCCACGCGCACGCGTCGGCTGGTATCCGCGTATTCGCGGGCAGTCGGGGTTTGTTTCTTGGCGTTGACCATGGCGTTCCAGGCCAGGTGAATGTTCTCGTTGAGTTGGCGCAGGGCATTGTTGCGGATGTCCATTGCCTGGTTGATCTGGTGCGCATCGGAGGCCAGGCGAGCCTTGTCACTGCCACCGCGGAACAGGTTGTAGTTCATCACCACGCCGACTCGCCATTCGTTGTCGTGGCCTTCATCGCCCTGCACGTTGTTGTTCGCACCCACGGCGGCTTCGGCGTCGAAGCGAGGGTAGAACGGCGATTTGGCAACTTCGTACTGGCTCTCGGCCGATTGCACATCGGCCTGAGCGGATTTCAGGTACGGGTTGTTTTCCACCATGCTTTGCTGGGCTTCCTGCAGGGTGGCGGGAAGTTCGCCGCGAGTCGAGGGCGGGGCTTCGAGTTCATCGGGCAGACGCCCCACGACGGCGTAGAAGTTCGACTCGGCATCCGCCAGATCGACTTCAGCGGTATCGAGATTGTTTTGCGCCAGTGCCCGGCGAGCGACTGACTGGTCGGAGTCGGCGTTGCTGCCGATACCACGCTGGGTACGCAGACCGATCTGATCGTTGACCCGCATGTGAGCTTGCAGATTGTTCGTGGCCAAGGTCACCAGTTCGCGGCGCTTGAGCACTTCGAGGTAGACCTCGATGGTGCGCAGGGCCAGATCCTGAGCGGTGCCCTGAGCGTAATAGGCCCGGGAATTGACCACGCCTTTGGTGCGCTGGACTTCGTTGGCGGTATTGAAGCCATCGAAGAGCATCTGCCGCAGGCGCAATTCCGATTGGGTGTAGGTCAGGATTTCGGTGTGGTGATTGCCTAATGCCCGGGTGCTGGTGTTATCGCTGTACCCGCGCCCGTAGGCGGCATTCAGATCAACCGATGGATAAAATCCTCCCTTGGCGACTTTCACTTGCTCATCGGCCGAGAGGCGGCTGTCTACACGCGACGCCAACTCCGGGTGGGTCGCGATGGTGCTCTGGATTGCCTCCGTCAATGACATGGCTTGAGCCTGAGAAGTGCAGGCCATGGCCAGAAGAATTGCGCTGCAGAGGGGGGTTAATACGCGCATGGGTGCCTCTCCCTGATTCCTAATGGTGCTTATTAGTCGCCAAATATTTGACGATATTTATAGTGAAAACCGTTTCATGCTTGTAACAACAGAGCTAAGAACATTCTGGAGAGAACCATAGAAGAATTTTTCATAAGGCTTATGCCAAAAAAAACTTATGCGCTCCGCAAAATCCAGCACATTGTTCACTCCGAAAGCCCTTGATTTATGAGCGTTAGGGCGCTCAGCGGGGCTTGAGGAAAGTTCCAAATCACATATCGACATAGGGCGGGGAAGTGCTGGAGGGGAGGGAAGCGGACGGTTTTGAGGTGACGGTTTTTTGTCACCTTAGTGGGTCAAAACCGTTACGCATCGCTCAAAGGGTGACTTGTTGCGCAAGTGGATCCCGATGCCATTGATTGCAGAGGGTTTTTATCCCGCAGCAGACACGTCGCCCGCGAGCGGCACGCTTGGCGAGAACGGCGCCAGGGCAGCGGCTTACTTCAGGTAACCGCTGCCAGCAGGCGATTGCGCCAGGCAACCCGTTGGAGCCATGAGCACGTTCTTCGCAAAAACAGGATGCCGACAGCGGTTGGCAGCGGAGGAAGTGCACATGGCTACGCTCATCGGTATTGTCAGTAAGGTCATTGGTCAGGTGTTCGCGGTTGCGAGCGATGGCACCCGACGCGCGCTGGTCGAGGGGGACCGGTTATTCGCCGGCGATCAACTGGTCACCGGGGCCGAAGGCGCGGTGGCGGTTCATCTGCAGAATGGCCAGGAACTGACACTTGGGCGTGGCAGCAGTATGGAGATGACGCCCCAGTTACTTGCGCATCAGGCACCCCATGTAGACAACGCTGAAGCGGTGACGCCGACTCAGGCGCAACTGACCGATGTCGAGCAACTGCAAAAAGCGATCGTTGCCGGCGACGACCCGACCCAGACCGCTGAAGCCACGGCGGCCGGACCGGGTTCGACCGGTGCACCTGGTGCACTGGGTGGCGGCCACACGTTCGTCATGCTTGAAGAGGTGGGCGGGCGGGTCGATCCGACCATTGGTTTTCCTACCGCAGGTTTCAACGGCATTCCCGAGTTTCCCCTGGAGCGGCTGGCCGGAAACCCGGACAACGGCGACAACGGCGACAATGGTGCAGGTGGTGCAGGTGGTGCAGGTGGTGCAGGTGGTGCAGGTGGTGCAGGTGGTTCAAGTGGTGCAGGTGGTGCAGGTGGTTCAGAAGGATCAGGAGGATCAGGAGGTTCAGGCGTTGTTCCTGTAACACCGGTTGTTCCTGATGTGCCGAACAATCCGGTGACCCTTACCGGCCTGTCGGTGGCAGGGGGCGAACTGACCCTCAATGAAGCCAACCTGGCCGACGGTTCGGCCCCCAACCCTGGGGCACTGACCAAGACCGGCACGTTCAGCGTGTCTGCTCCTGACGGGCTGACCAGCCTGAGCATCGGAGGGATCAACGTGATCAGCGGTGGTGTTGCCGCAGGCTTCCCGCAATCGATCACCACCCCGTTGGGCAACACCCTGACCGTCACCGGCTACAACCCGGCCACGGGGGTTGTGAGTTACAGCTACACCCTCATCGACAATGAAACTCATCCGGCCGGTGACGGCGCCAACAGCATCACCGAGAATTTCGACGTCGTCGCCACCGATACGGACGGCAGTACGGCGACCGGGCAAATCAACGTCAACATCGTCGATGACCTGCCGACCGCTCATGCCGACACGACGTCGGTCGCCGAAGGCGGCATCGTCAGCGGCAACGTGCTGTGGAACGATGTCACCGGTGCCGATGGCCCCGCCGCAGGGGGCGCGGTGGTCGGCGTGCGTGCCGGTTCAGACACCTCGACCTCAGCCGTTGGCGGCCTGAATACTCAGATCAATGGCACCTACGGTTACCTGACGCTGGACGCCAACGGCAACGCCGTGTACCACAGCAACCCGAACGCCGTGAGCGGTCCCGGGGCGACCGACGTGTTCACCTATACCGTGCGCGATGCCGACGGTGACCAAAGCACCACCACCATCACCATCGACGTGATCAACAGCTGCATCCGAGCGGTCAGTGACAGCGACGTGACCGTCTACGAAAAAGCCCTCGACCTGAACAAGGATGGCCAGGATCTGGCGCCCGGCAGATGGCCAGGATCTGGCGCCCGGCACCGTTACCG
>NZ_CP024866.1:4438000-4522074 GCF_004136015.1 Pseudomonas sp. ACM7
GTCGTCGAGTTTGACGTAGAGCTTGAGCGGCGGGGTGAAGGGTTCGGGTTGCTGATGCAGCCGCGTCACCCGGTAGGACAGTTCCCATGGCCCTGTCTGCAGGCGGCCCGGGGCGACGAACAGGGTGGCGCGCTCGGTCAGTTCGACGGGGGCGCTGATGGTGTGTTGATCGACCACGTTGTTGTTGAGCAGCAGCTCGACCTTGTCGCCCAGGTTCTTGTTCGACCAGATCGGGATCTGGACCTTCAGGCCCTGGTCCGGAAAGTTGAGCTGGGCGGCGGCGAGGTTGATGCCCCATTCTTCCGCCGGTGGCCGGGGCTCGAGGGCTCCGGGGATTTCCGGGGCGAGCAGGGCTAGCGGGCTGAGGTTTTTCAGGGCTTGGACGAGCATGGCGGCACTCCGGTCGGTGAGAGGCGATGGAGTGATTTAAGGCTGGAGGCGGGAGGGTTGGCTACTGTCAAAAATAACAGGCCAGGAGTAGTTTCCGATGAACGGTAATTCACGACGGGCTGACCCGCGACAAGGAATGCCCGTCCGATCTGTAGCTGATCGGACGGGATTACAGCTAATGAAAAACTGCAAGTCGGCAGCAGTAACCACACGTTTTGCGTCCGTGCTGAAGGTCTTCCTTCTATCGGATAGCTAGCACGTTCGAATAATGGCCAGTTAACTTCCCGGAGCCTTCACCTCCCCAGACCAGATATTTGGTTTTCCTGGCTTGCCACGGCCACCAATAGTTGCTTGGGTCGGTTGACCAGTAATGGTGATTACCCATAGGCCAACGCGCGCCGTAGGCCGCGTGTATTTCGTTGAGCTCGCCCATGCTCGGAATACGCGCCCCGTTGGCGGACGCGGATGCATTCGCAGTTCCCCACGTTGCATTACCCAGGCCTATGCAGTGGATTACCCCCGTCACTGTCACGGTGTAACTCTTGGACTGGCCAGCCGCATCTCTGGCGGTGATAGTGGTTGCCCCCCGGCCACGGACAGTGACAAGACCTGCCCCGTTGACTGCAGCGACACCCGGGTTGCTGGAGGTGTAGATGTAACCCGGCCGCCCACCGGAGGCTTGGTGCTGCACCGAGTTGCCCGCACCGAACGCCGGCAAGAGCTCAGGATAGTCCCGCAGGATGTACGTCCTGCCACTCAATGTGACCGGGTTGGTATTGAAGTTCAGCGGCGGCAGCGGAACGTCCCTCGTGAAGCTCCGTGTAGCGGAGTTCTGCCCAGTGGCCAGTGCTTTGACGTATATCGAGTGCCCGCCAAGGGCTATTGCCAGCGAGGTTGTCCAGATGCCGGTGGTGCCTCCCCGCGCGGTATGTTTGGCACCATTGTTGTCATAGATCTGCACGTCATACAAAGGCGTTACCTTGCCCGTCAGGCTGACAGATGCATCGGTGGTTCGGCCTCCGTTGCTCAGCTCTCCTCCTGAATGCCTGACTGAGTCTAGCGTCACAGTAAGGTGGAGCTTGGCCGTAAAGACGTGTGCTGGAGACTCCAACTGATCACCGTAAAGCGCCTTGGCTTTAATGGAGTAAACCTTCTGGCTCAGACTGGAGAGCTTGGTGGTTCCATTGCCATTGCCGTCAAGGGGGATGGGGGCACCAATGGCCGCAGCGCCATCATAGAGCTGGATACGCTGATTGGGATCCGCCTTGACGGTCACCGTGACTTCGGTGTCGTAGGCCGTTCCGTTATAAGCGACAGGGCCTTTGGAGTCGTTGAGCGCGGTAATTTTGGGTTCGGTGGCGATACCGATTGTGAACGTCCTCGGTTCACTGTTCTTCTCATCGGCGTCGTACTGGGCAATGGCTATGACACGATGCAAGCCCGCGATAAGCTCCACCGGCTGCGTCCATATTCCGCTCTCATTGACGGTAGGCTGGTCTTTAGAGACTTCGTTTATCTGGACGTCGACTGTTTCACCCCGTGTTGCCGTGCCTTGTATTGTCAGACGTTTGTCGTAGGTCAACGCGCCTTCGGGAATGTCGATATTTTGCGCATTTTTCACGGAGGTGATAATGGGTTTCAGATAGTCGTAGCGTGTGTGGATATTCAGTTGCAGGCTCGGGAAGTCGATCGCGGTGGCTTCATCCGTGCTGCCATCGAAGATCACCTTGCACTTCACGGTGATGTCCGAACGATGAACCAGTTTCAATAACTCCGTTCTGAGCAGTGTTTCGTTCAACCCCTGGGTTGCTTGCGGGTCGCTGAGCGAATGGCCCTTGAGCAAATCGATTATGTAAACGCCGGTGCTGGTGCGCCCCTCGACACTCAGCCAGACACGTTGCCTGGCCGCGCTGAATGGCCAAGACTTCACTAGAACCCTGGCGTCGCCGGTAAACTCCATCAGATCCAGCACCCCTGCCAACGCCAGCGGAACCTCTGGCGTTGGCAGGTCTTTCTCAGGGTCCTGGAAGCCCAGTATGTTCAGTGATAGCTCTTCGGAAGGAGTCCACAGGTTATAACGCTGCACTGCGTAACTGACCGACACCTCGCGACGGATGTTGGCACCGACCACTTTCGCAGGCAGGTGAAACGTGACCGTACCGGAGGCTTCGGCGGGTTTTTCGAGATCTTCCGAAGTGCCATCCCCAGGCGTTCCCCGCCATTTCAATCCAAGTGAGTCCAGCGTTTCATCCATGGATGCGTAGCTTCACTCGATATCAACACCGTTGAGCGCATCCATCGGATTGAGTGTTCCGCTGGGAGCCTGGACAACCTTGGGCGGCGGTAACAGCCCCAACGGTATGCCAACCATTACTTCCAGGGGCGCCGAGTAGCTGTACTTCCGAGTGGCGGCATGCAGGAGGGTATACCTGACGGTGACGTTGTAGCCGATATTGGCCGAGACGAACCTGGCGTCTACCCGGAAGCGTACCGGCTGGCCGATAGTCGTCATCGTGATGGGCACGCTGCCTTGGGTAGTCCCGAAGGGATTGATGCCAATCCAGTGATAAGTCAGTGTGTCGCCCTTGACCCAGTTGACAGGTTTGATCAGCACATGGGCCTGGGTGTAAACCTGAGAGGGATCGATCACCCCGTCCTTGGCTTCCTCGACTTCCGGCGCCGGCAGCGTCGCCCGCAGCGATCCGACCTCGACTCTCAGGAAATCGGATTTGCTGACGCCATATTGGTGGGTGGTGTCGTTGGACACCCGGTAATACAGCTTGAGGCTGCCATTGTTCAACGCCTGGATATGCTCACCCCAAACATAAACAATGACGCCGCCTTCTTTTTGCTCGTCGTCGCTGACGGCGTGTTGCTCTTCATGCACATACGGAGTGGCGTCTGAAGTCGTGCCCTCCCAAATCAGGTTGATCCAGTCCCCGTTGGCAATGCTCGGGTAACGGATTACCACCGTTGCCATCATGGCATCGGCCGGTAGCACGGCTCCGATCACCTCATTGATCGTTGGGGCCGGCAGTTGTGCGGGATCGCCGATCACATCGACAAAGGCGCGTTTGGAAGAGAGGATCTCCCCGCCGACCTTTTTGTGTAACTCATAAGAGGCATCGAGCGTTCCCAGGGCAAAGAGACTTACGAATTCAAAGGGTATGAACCTCTCAAGAATGTGGGGAATATTCGAAACAGTGGCCTCGGCTGTAAATGTTCGTGGCGGGCTCCCCGGCAGCGGGGTGCCAATGACCCTGATTTTAATGATGTCGCCCGGATCGAACTCATCGCCACTCTTCATAAGGATTTGCAGCGTGACGGGTTGATGGTCCAGATCCTTGAGATGAATTTGCCCGTTATCCGCTTCCTTGAAAATGGCCGCATCCAGGCGAGCAGCGCCGGCTTCAACTAAAACAGTGGTGTCTTTTGACCATTTTTCACTGTAATTCCACAGCTCATCATGTACCTCGTAATGGACGCGTACTTTATCGGCGTCACCGGCGGTCAGAATGTCGGCTGGTTGGGCTGTAATTACAATTTCGGCAGTGCCGTCCACTTCTGCCTGCGATAACTCGTGCGACAGGAGAAACACACTGCCCCACTGCACCTGGATGACGTCGCGCAGGGTGATCCCCGGATAAGCCTTGATGGTCATCGGTACACCCTTGGCAGCCCACTCTTTAGTGACGCCATTGTCGATGACATCCTGAGGCAACCGAATCATCTCAAGTGCCGAATGCCAGGGCTTATGAGGTTCCTTATCATCACCGGCGGGTTTGTCCAGTTTGACCAAAAGCTTCAATTGGGCCGACGGGTCGTCGGGTACGGTTTCTCCGGCACGGGTCAATTGGTAATAACACTCTGCCAAGCCCGGTACGACATCGTTTGTTGGCAGGAAAAAGAACAGTCGTTTGTTAAGCTCTTCAGGCTTTACTTTCAGCTCATGGATCAGCTTTTTGTTCCAGAAAATTTTCAGGTGATCATCGACTGCCATTTTGTCGTCGTAGCGGTCAATCACGCATAACATCCCGCCGGCATGCTCTTTGACGACCGCAATATTGATACCGCCATCAGCATCCACGACAGGGCGGATCATCCCCGCGATGAACAACGGCCACAATTGTAGTGGTGTTATGACCGTGGAGAGTTCTTCTCGAGGTATAAACAGGAACCGGCTTAATGAGGACATGATCAACTCCGTCTGAAGATGAGGGGCGCAGCGCTTCTGCGGGCTTCTCTTCTTTTAGGTCAATTGATCGTCTGCCGGCTACTGTCAGATCTGACAGGTACACACAGGTTTAAGACGAACGGTCGTTCCCCTCACATCGGCTCCGGCGGCCCAATCAACCGCCCCATCACTCCAAACAATCCCAACTCCCGGATCACCTCCAGCTCTCCTTTGGTTTCCACCATCTCCGCAATCAACGGCAAATCAATACTGTTGGTTGCCCGAAATATCGCTTCGATAAATAGCCGTTTATCACTCTGCTCATCAATGTGACGGATGTAAGCACCATCGATTTTCAAGTAAGCCAGCCCCAGTTGAGTCAGGTTGCCGATCTGGCCGAAGCTGCCGCCAAAATGCTGCAGACCGATGCGGTAACCAGTGTTGAGCAGGCTGTGGCTCAGGCGTTGCAGTTCTTCCTGAGGTGGCAGTTGGCGTTCGTCGATTTCCAGAATCAGCAGGGGCGCGAGTTCAGGCAGCGATTCGAGCATGTCGAGGATGTGTTGCAGTTGCGCTGGATCGCGCAGGGTGCTGCCGGACAGGCTTAACGCCAGGGGCCAACGATTGACGATGAGGTAGTCGAGGGTCGCTTCGAGCATCGCCAGGTCGAACCGCGCCGACCAGCCGAGACGCTCGATCCACGGCAGGAAATGCCCGGCGGCTATCGCCTCGCCCTGAGGGTCGATCAGGCGCGCGAGGACTTTGTGATGCAGCACCTGGCTGGTGTCGGCGCATTGCACCACCGGCTGGAAATACAGTTGCATCTTGCCGTGGGTCAGGGCGTCGTCGATCCAGGTTTGCCAGTCGTTTGGGGACGGGTTCGGCTCGGTGATGGAATCGGCCAAGTGAACCCACGGGCGCTCGGGATGTTGCCGGGCTTCGATCAACGCCTGATCCAGTCGCAGCAGCACGTCACTGGCCGGCTCACCGGGGTGGTAAGGGGCGATCCCCAAATGCGCCACCGGCATGGCGTCGCTGGCGCCGGTCAGGCGCAGGTTTTCCAGGGTGGCGCTGATTTCGCAGGCCAGGCGTGCGGCGTCGGTGCTGTCCAGCCCTGGCGTCAGCAGGCTGAATTCACCGCCACGATTGCGCGCGGCTAGCCAGGTGCGACGTTCCGGTGGCTGGGTCAAGCGCTTGAGTAATTCACCGACGGCGCTGATCAGCGCATCGGTGCGCTGGCCACCCAAGCGTTGGTTGAGACCGACCAGATCGTTGATCCGCAGCATCAGCAAATGGCCGTCGCTGCTCTGCTCGGAGACCAGCAACTCGTCGGCCAACTCTTCATCCAGCAAGCGTCGATTGGCCAGGCCTGTAAGGTTGTCCTGATAGGACTCGACCCGCAGTTTTTCACTGCGTGCGACCTCTTCGGCGAACAGCGTTTTGAGCTTCTCGACCATCTGGTTCATGGCCAATACCACGCGTTTCAACTCCGGTGTGCGCGGCAGTTTCGGCAGGCTGAGGAACTCGCGTTTGCTGATGGCTTCGGCTTGTTTGACCATGGTGTCGAGTGGACGAAATTGCCGGCGCAGCAACCAGCCACCAAACACGGCACTGAGCAGACCACACACCAGTAACCAGATCAGGCTGCCGAGGGTGCTGTCCCATAGTTTGGCCAGGGCGAACTGCGGATTGCTCAACACTTCGACCCGTGCCGCCTGGACCCAGCCGCGCATGATCAGCGCTTCGCCACCGGCTGGGTGCAGGTTGACCAGGCTCACAAACCAGGCGGGAACGCCCTCGATTTGCCCCGGCGCACTGCGCTCCACCAGCACCTGCGCATCCTCGATGTTGATGATTCGAATGCTGTTGAAATAACCGCTGTCGAAAATCGAGCTGACCATTAGTTCGATCATGGCCGGGTCATCGATTTGCGCCGTCAACGACAAACCCAACGCGGTGGCGGCGTCCTGGGCGTGGGAGCGCAACTGGCCGAGCATCTGGTCGCGAGAGCTTTCCAGACTGACAAAAAAACTGCCGCTGAACGCCACCAGCAAGAACAGGCAGATGGCGAGAAACAACTGTTTACGCAGTGACATAAATCGCTCCTTGCTCAGGTGGCTAGCCGTCGCCCACGGCGAACCCTTCGGCCTGCATCTTTTTTAGTACGTCCTGCCAGCGCGACAGTTTTTTCGAGTCGCTGCTGCGTTTGCCGCCATTGGCTCCCGGCAAGTACAGGCCTTCTGCGTTGAAGGCGTACACCGGCAACAAGTCTTTGCGTTGGGAGGCGGGGCGGACCTCGCCGATCAAGTTGTCCAGCACCAGCGGATCGGCCGTGGGGCTGTTGTAGAAAGTCAGCACCATGTGCGCCTGGTTCTGGGTCAGGGCTTTGACGTAGGTGATGCGTAGTTTTTCGCTGGGAATTCCCAGGTAGCGCAGACTGAAATATTTCGCCAGTGCGTAGTCCTCGCAATCAGCGGAACCCTTGATCAGGGATTCGACGGGCGTGGCCCAGTAATCGGTCTGATGCCAGATGCGGGTATCGTCCAGAAAGCTCAGTTGCTGATTGAAGAAGCGATTGACCGCGTTCAGTTGCTCGCGCTCGGGCGCGTTGACTTCGCTTTGCAGCATCTGACTCCAGGCCTCGATCCTTCCCCGTCCCGGGCCGAGGGTGCCGTAGCGATCTTCGGCGGTATGCAGAATCTGCGTAAAACTCCAGTTGGCCCAGACACTGCCCAGCCCGGCCAACAGAAAAGTGATCAGCAACAGCCATCCGCCGAGCCGAAGTCGGAGCGTTGACCATCCGGGACTACGCGGACTACGCGGACTGCGGGACATGTCTGGCCGCTCGGGTGCAGATGCCTGAAGTCTAGGCGGTGTTTTTGGGGAGGCAGGACAAATCGTCGGTTGGTACGCGGACTTGTAGCAGCTGGCGGAGCCTGCGTTCGGCTGCGAAGCAGTCGTAAATCCTGAATCCCGGGTTTAACTGGAAGACCGCGTTGCCTGATTTCACGACTGCTTCGCAGCCGAACGCAGCCTTCGGCAGCTGCTACAGGGAGCGTGGTGAATTCAGGATTTGTGCAGGGTTTTCTGTTTGAGGATGTAGACGGTCACCAGAACGGCGCTGGTCAGCATGAACCCCCGCGCCCACGGCAGGGGCACCAGATAGCAGGAGAGCAGGATGCTCGCCCACATCAGGCCGATGGCGTAGACCTTGCCTTTGAGCGGGATGCCGTTGCCGCTCAGGTAATCGCGAACCCACGGCCCAAGCCGCGGATGTTCAACCAGCCAATGATAGAAACGCGGCGAACTGCGGGCGAAGCAGGCGGCCGCCAGCAGCAGGAAGGGCGTGGTGGGTAACACTGGCAGGAAAATCCCGATTACCCCCAGCGCTACGCTCAGCCAGCCAATGGCCAGCAGCACGTAACGCAACATCAGGGAGCGGTTGCCTATGGGGTTGTCCATAGGCAAAACCTTAGTGGTGACGAGGCTTGAGGATCGCCGGTTTTTCGTCTGGCGCCTGGCATAGCAGGTACAGCGCGGTCAGGGCTTCCGGGATCTGCACGATCATGTCGTCCATCAGGTTGGCGTCTTTGGCGATGTCTTCGAACTCAGGCTGTTCGTCGAACAGACCCGAACCGACCATGATCGGCAGCAGCATTTCGCTGACTTCGTCTTCGGCGGTTTCGAACCAGGCCGCTTCGCGCAGGAACACGCCTTCCATGAAACCGATACACCAGCCGCGCAGGTCGGAGTCATCCGGCTCTTCGCCCAGGTCCAGGTCGCAGGGCAACTCGAACTCTTCATCGGATGCCAGTTGGCGAGCGATGTGAGCCTTGAGGGCCAACAGGGTGGATTCGATCGCTTCACGCTCGGTGTCGTCGGCGTAATGCGGCTCTTCGGCGAAGAGGGCGTCGATCCATTCACGGTCGGGAACGGTTTCGGAACAGATCGACAGCGCAGTGAGGTAGCCGTGGGCGGCCACGTAGTCCAGCGCCTCGTCATGCAGTTCGTCGGCGTCGAGGAAGACTTGCAGGCGGGTTAGTTGCTCAGCGAAGGACATTAAAGGGCTACCTTGGGAATTAAACAGATGCGGGAATTCTAGGCCTTCTTGAGCGCTTGGGCCAGCCGCGCGGCATATTTGCCCCATCGCGGCCCCGCGAAACACCGCAATCCCTGTGGGAGCGGGCTTGCTCGCGAAAGCGGTGTTTCAGTCAACGCAAATGTTGAACGTTAAGCCGCCTTCGCGAGCAAGCCCGCTCCCACAGGGATTGCGCCAGATTGACTTTCGTATGTCTTCTCAGTGGCACCCTTTGCCGGACATCGCTCGGGTATACTCGCGCGTTTTGTGATGCCCTGCCGGCGTCGCGGCTGGAATGTGAAGCGTCATGCAATGCGCACTTACGATTTGTCGGTGCAGCCTTCGTGGTTCTGAACCAGCCTTGCAGGGATGTTTTTGTGATTTTTGGAGTTTCTATGCTCGAACAGGCTCAACGCGTCCTCAAGGACATCTTCGGCTACGACAGTTTCCGTGGCCGTCAGGGTGCAATCATTGAGCGCGTGGCCAGTGGCGGCGACGCCCTGGTGCTGATGCCTACCGGTGGCGGCAAGTCCTTGTGCTTCCAGGTGCCGGCGCTGTTGCGCGAAGGCCTGGCGGTGGTGGTGTCGCCGCTGATCGCACTGATGGATGACCAGGTCGCCACCCTCGAAGAGCTGGGCGTCGCGGCGGCGGCATTGAATTCCACGCTAAGCGCCGAGCAGCAGCGCGATCTGGCGGCACGGATCAAGCGCGGTGAAGTGAAAATGCTTTATCTCGCGCCCGAGCGTCTGGTTCAGCCACGGATGCTGGCTTTCCTGCAAAGTCTTGAAATTGCCCTGTTCGCCATCGATGAAGCCCACTGCGTGTCCCAATGGGGCCACGACTTCCGCCGCGAATACCTGCAATTGGGCCAGTTGGCGGAACTGTTCCCCAACGTCCCGCGTATCGCCCTGACCGCCACCGCCGACAAGCGTACCCGGGAAGAAATCGTCGACCGCCTTCATCTTCAGGATGCCGAGCGCTTTCTGTCGAGTTTCGACCGTCCCAACATTTTCTATCGCATCGTGCCCAAAGAGCAGCCGCGCAAGCAGTTGCTGGCGTTCCTCGCCGAACGGCGCAGCGATGCCGGCATTGTCTATTGCCTGTCGCGCAAGAAAGTCGACGAAGTGGCGGTGTTCCTCAGCGAGCAAGGCTTCCCGGCACTGCCGTACCACGCCGGCCTGCCCAACGATACCCGGGCTCACCACCAGAAGCGCTTCCTTAATGAGGAAGGCCTGATCATGGTCGCCACCGTGGCGTTCGGCATGGGCATCGACAAGCCCAACGTGCGCTTTGTCGCTCACCTCGATTTGCCAAAATCCCTTGAGGCTTACTACCAGGAAACCGGTCGCGGCGGCCGTGACGGTCTGCCGGCAGACGCCTGGATGGCTTACGGCCTGCAAGACGTGGTGATGCTCAAGCAGATGTTGCAGAACTCCGAGGGCGACGAGCGCCACAAACGTCTGGAGCAGCACAAGCTCGACGCCATGCTCTCGCTCTGCGAAGAAACCCGCTGCCGTCGCCAGACGCTGCTGGCCTATTTCGACGAAGACATGCCTGAGCCGTGCGGCCATTGCGACAACTGCGTCGATGGCGTGCAGACCTGGGACGCCACCGAGCCGGCCCGTCAGGCGCTTTCGGCGATCTACCGCACCGGCCAGCGCTACGGTGTCGGGCATTTGGTCGATGTATTGCTGGGCAAGGACAACGAAAAGGTTCGCAGCTTCGGCCATCAACATCTGTCGGTGTATGGCGTTGGCAAAGCAATGGGCGAGAGCGAATGGCGCTCCTTGTTCCGTCAGCTGGTTGCCCGCGGTCTGGCGGACATCGACCTGGAAGGCTACGGCGGCCTGCGTCTGAGTGACACCTGTCGTCCGCTGCTCAAGGGCGAAGTGACCCTGGAGCTGCGTCGCGACCTCAAGCCGCAAACCACGGCCAAAAGCAGCAAGAGCCAGGCGAGCCAGCTGGTTCGCGGCGAAGAGCGCGAACAGTGGGAAGCCTTGCGTGCCCTGCGTCGCAAGCTCGCCGAAGAGCATGGTGTGCCGCCGTACGTCATCTTCCCCGATTCAACGCTGCTGGAAATGCTCCGCAGCCAGCCGACCTCGCTGTCGGAAATGGCCACGGTCAGCGGCGTTGGCGCGCGCAAGCTGGAGCGTTACGGCGAGGCCTTCCTCGAAGTCCTCGGCGGGCAAGTCGAGGCGCCGAAAGTGGTGGCCGACCTGCGCCACGAACTGATCACCCTGGCCCGCGCCGGCATGACACCGTTGCAGATCGCCGGTCAGCTGCAATGCTCGGAAAAGAACGTCTACACCCTGCTCGCCGAAGCGATTGGCAAGCAGCAGTTGTCGCTGGAGCAAGCGCTGGATCTGCCCGAAGAGTTGATGGGCGAAATCCAGGACGCGTTCCTCGACGGCGAGGGCGAATTGCCGCCCGTGTCGGAGATTGCCGCACTGTTCGCCGGGAGAGTGCCGGAAGGGGTTTTGTACTGTGTTCGGGCGGCGCTGCAATCCGAATTCGAGATTTAGGTGACCTGCCACATAGATGTAACGATTCAGTACAGAGCAAGCCTTGCCTCCAGCCAAGGGTCATGCTTAGCTGACTAATAATTAGTTTTTCTTTATTTCAGTCTAATCATGAGTGTTTTATGCCGTTAACCGACCAACACCGTTTTGGCATGCAACTGGCCCAGATGTCGCGCGGCTGGCGTGCCGAACTGGACCGCCGTCTGGCTGGCCTGGGACTGTCCCAGGCGCGCTGGCTGGTGCTGCTGCACCTGGCGCGTTTTGACGATGCCCCGACCCAGCGTGAACTGGCGCAAAGCGTCGGCGTTGAAGGGCCGACCCTGGCTCGTCTGCTCGACAGCCTCGAAAACCAGGGACTGGTGCAACGTCAATCGGTGCTGGAAGACCGCCGGGCGAAGAAAATCGTCCTCTGTGCCCCGGCCCTTCCCTTGATCGAACAAATTGAAACCATTGCCACCCAACTGCGCCACGAATTGTTCGACGGCGTCGATGAGGCGGACTTGAAGGTCTGCATGCGTGTCCACGGGCACATTCTGGCGAACCTGGAAAAGTCTTGAGGCATAAACGCACCCAGGACTTTTGAGATACCCCGTTGGGCAGACTATAAAGAACTACTTGGCAATATCGTGTTCGTACCGGATGTGCGAACGCGTACAAGATGGTTCTGGTTATCTAAGGGATGCTCATGCTCGAGAGTTGGCACATGGTTTTGCGGTGTTGCGCCAGGCTGCTTCTGGTCGGTGGTGCTGTCACTTACTCTGCATTGGCGCCCGCGTTGGGCTTGGGTGATATAACCCTGCATTCGGCGCTGAATCAGCCGTTTCGCGCCGACATCGCACTGGAAGATGCCGCAGGTCTGGAGGAGGGTGAACTCTCGGTCAGCCTCGCGACAGCGGACGAGTTCAGCCGCGCCGGCATCGATCGGGTGTTCTTCCTCAATAATCTGAAATTCACGCCGATCCTGCGCGGCAACCGCAGCCTGATCCGGGTGAGCTCCAGCAAACCGGTCACTGAACCTTTCCTGAATTTCCTGGTGCAGCTCAATCAGCCCAACGGGCGTGTGCTGCGCGAGTACACGGTCCTGATCGATCCGCCGGGTTCGCCGGGGATTGTTCCCGTCACTGACGAACCGTTGACCGACGTTCAGTCCTCTGGATTCCCGACGGTTGAGCCGGCCGTTGCGCAGCCACCTGCGGCGAAGGGCAAAAAGCCCCCGGCTCCTCGCGTCGATCAACCTGCCGCAGCGCCTGTGAGTGATCCCGTTGCCGAACAACTGGCCGCCAGCGTGCTGCAAAACCAGCAGCTGCAAGCAACCATCGATGAATTGACTGCGAAGCTTCAGGCCCAGGAGGAGCAGGTCGCCGGTCAGAAAAAGCAGGTGACTGAACTGCAAACCCAATTGGCGGAAATCAAGACCGCAGCGGCAGAGCCGGTTGCACCCGTCGTTGTGGCTCCCGCGCCGGCCATTGTTGAAGAGCCTGAGGCTACCAACTGGGGGCTGATTGTCGGGTTACTGGCGGTGGTGGCTCTGGTGTTGCTGGGGTTGTTCGTTCGGCGTCAACGACAACAGGTTCAGGCATTGCCCGACGCTTTACCTGTTTTGCCATCACCGCATGAACCGGTGCTCAATCGCACGGCAGAACCGGTTGCCCAATCTTCAGAGTTGCAACCGGCAACTGAATCGGGTGAAGAGACGCCCGCAGGCGATGTACTCGAAGGGGTCGGAATCTATCTGGCCTATGGCCGTTTTTCCGAAGCGGCCGGTTTGTTGCGAGAGGCGCTGATCAAGGCGCCGCAGCGAACGGATCTAGCCGTTCAGCTGTTGGAAGTCTTGGGTAAACAGGGTGACGTACCCGCCTATGAAGCACAGGAAAACAACCTGCGTGACGCCGGATACGACCTGCAAGAACTTAAGAATATTCGCGCCCGACACCCGAAATTGAGCAGTGCGGTAGCGTTGACCGTCGCAGCTTCAATCATTCCCCCCAAGATTTCGATTGCCGAAGCAGCACCCAACGATGAGTTCCAGTTGAACCTGGATGACCTGTCGATGGATTCGAGTTGGGACTTGATCAGCCCTTTTGAGGACTCGCCTTCCGCCGCGAAGCCATCGAGCGAATCCGCGTCGGTCGAGCCGCCGTTTGTCTCGAACCTGCACGTCTTGCCCGAGGTGTTTGAAATGCCCGACGACTCGACGCTGGACGAGCCCCAACTTGAATGGGTCGCCGAGCCTGATTCGCAGTCTCTGGATGACACCTTTCTCAACGAGTTCGGCGACCCCGGCCAGTCGCTGGAACTGGAACCGCTGAACCTGGAACCGGCCGAGCCGAGCAGCGCCGATAAACTGGAACAAGCCCAGACCTGCATTGATGACGGCGATCTGGACTGCGCCATCGAACTGCTTAACGAGTTGCTCAAGGAAGGTAACGAGCCGCTTAAGCAGACCGCCCGGAACCTGCTCGCCGGGCTATCATAGCGGCGCCCTCTGGCTCAGGAGTTTCGCCGATCATGACTGCACGCAAACCGGAAATCATCATCACGTATTGCACGCAATGCCAGTGGCTGTTGCGTGCTGCCTGGCTGGCCCAGGAGCTGCTCAGCACCTTCGGTGACGATCTGGGCAAAGTGTCGCTGGTGCCCGGCACCGGTGGGGTGTTTCACATTTTCTGTGACGATGTGCAGATCTGGGAGCGCAAGGCCGATGGCGGTTTCCCAGAGGCCAAAGTGCTGAAGCAGCGGGTCCGCGATCAAATTGATCCGGACCGCGACCTGGGGCACAACGACCGCACTCAGTGAGAGGCGGCTTCTGCCGCAACGGTCTTCTTGCTTGAACCGCCCGAGAGTCGGCTGGAGACCACGATCGCCACGATGATCAGCGCGCCACCGACCAGCATGCGCAGTGTCGGGTTTTCATCAAACAGCAGCCAGGCCACAGTGATGCCGTAAACCGGCTCCAGGGCGAACACCACAGCCGCGGTCCGCGCCTTGATCACTGCCAGGCTGGCGACAAACAGACTATGAGCGACGCCGGTGCAGAACACCCCGAGCAGACCGATCCACAACCAGTCGATGGCGAGCACTTCGCTCAACTGCGGTGCCGCCACCGGCAACAGGCACAACGCGACCACCACGTTCTGACACAGCGCAGCCTGCACCGCCGGGATTCGCCCGGAGCTGGCGCGGTTGGTCAGCGATAGCAGAGAGAACAGCAAGCCTGAACCCACCGCCCACAGCAGACCAATTGTGGCGCCGCTGGCCAGATCGAAATCAGGGGTGACGAGCACCAGCCCGACACTGACCAGCACCACCAGCAGGATTTCGTTGGCGCGAATTCGCTCGCGGAAAATCAACCCTTCAAGGATCACGGTAAACGCCGGGAAGCTGGCGAAACCCAGGGTCGCGATTGCCACGCCTGCGACCTTCACTGCAATGAAAAAACTCACCCAGTGTCCGGCCAGCAGTAAGCCGCTGAGCAACAGTCGGCGCCAGTCCACAGCCTCGAGTTTCTGCCAGCGAGTAGTACTGGCGAACCGCGCAAAAACGGCTAACGCCAGCACGGCGAACGCGGCACGACCAAAAACGATAATGGCGGGGGAGGCCGCAGCAAGTTTGCCGAACACACCGGTCAAGCCGAACATCAGTGCGCCGATATGCAGGGCGCCAAGGGCGGTACGGGGAGTCATTGCAATCCTTGATATTGAACCGGGCCAACAGACACCGCCGGCCACTGTAGGAGCTGGCGAAGCCTGCGATCTTTTGATCTTGATCTTAAGCGATCCCGAAAAAGATCCAGAATCAAGATCAAAAGATCGCAGCCTTCGGCAGCTCCTACATTGAACCGTGTGAAGCCAGTTGTGTCTGTCGGCAAACTATTGCCTTTTGTCGCAAACCTCGCGCCGCAATTTGCCAGGTGAGGCACCGAACTCCCGCAACACCACCGCCGCGAAGGCGCTCTGCGAACTGTAACCGACCCGACTGGCAATCTCGCCGATCGGCAGTGCCGAATCCCGCAACAAGCCCACGGCCATGTGCAAACGTCGACTGCGGATGTAATCCATCGGCGTCTGCCCGCATTCAGCAACGAACCGTGCATGCAGCCGAGCGCTGGACAGACCGGCGACGCGCGCCAGATCGGCGACTTGAAGTGGATAGGCAGCGTACTGATCGATGTGCGCATTCAGCGCGGCATAAGGCAGGCGCCGACCGCCGACGATCTCGGGTTTGGCGTTGTTGAGGCTGGCCAGCAACAGCACCGCGCCTTGTTGCGCGATCAGTGGATCGCTGACCTGACTGCCTGCCAACCAGCTGACTAATTGGCTTTGCCCGGCATCCAGCGACAGGCGACCGGCGTTGTCGAGTAAACGACGACTGGCTTCGGCGTGATCACCCAGGGACTGAGAAACCCATTGGTCGCTGGGCACATCCAGCACCAGGCAACGGCTACCATTGGCGCTACCGCAGGCGTGATGGAAACCGGATGGCACCACCACGAAACTCTGCTGGACCACCTGGCTGCCACGCCCGTCGACCTCGAAATCCAGCGCACCCGACAGCCCGAACACCAGCTGCGCGTGGTCGTGGCTATGGACGATCAGGTCATGAGCGTATTGGCGTAGCGTGAGGATCGGTCTCATCGCAGGTCTCCAGGGCTTGGCGGCCAGTCTACACCGAGGGCAATCGTGGGCGCTGTCACAGGACTGACTCGCCACTGTCATGGGCAATTAACCCGACCGGCGCAAAGTTGCAAAAACTTTTGCAGAGGGTTGCCCATGACCAGCGCCGAGCTCGCCAAACCCAGTCGTAAACAACGTGTGCGGACCTTGTGGATTTCCGACGTGCATCTGGGTACCCGGGATTGCCAGGCCGAACACCTGTCTCAGTTTCTCAAGGGCTACCACGCGGACAAGATCTACCTGGTCGGCGACATCATCGATGGCTGGAAGCTGCGCGGCGGCATGTACTGGCCTCAGGCGCACACGAATGTGATCCGTCGCCTGCTGACCATGAGCAAGCGCGGCACCGAGGTGATCTACGTCACCGGCAACCACGACGAATTCCTGCGCCGTTATTCGAAGCTGATTCTGGGCAATATCCAGCTAGTGGACGAGGCGGTGCACGTGACCGCCGATGGTCGCCATCTTCTGGTCATTCATGGCGACCAGTTTGACGTGATCACCAGGTATCACCGCTGGCTGGCCTTTCTCGGCGACTCGGCCTACGAATTCACCCTGACCCTCAACCGCTGGCTCAACCATTGGCGCGCCCGTTATGGCTACGGTTACTGGTCGCTGTCGGCGTATCTCAAACACAAGGTCAAAACCGCGGTCAGCTTCATCAGCGATTTCGAAGAAGCCATCGCTCACGAATGCGTCAAGCGCGAGTTGCACGGGGTGGTGTGCGGGCACATTCACCATGCCGAGATTCGCAAGGTCGGCGGGGTGGATTACCTCAATTGCGGGGATTGGGTGGAGTCGTGCACCGCGCTGATCGAGCATTGGGATGGCTCGATCGAGTTGTACCGATTGGCGGATGCCCAGGCGCGGGAGGCAGAGTTGAAGGCCATCAAAATCGCAGAGCCGGCATAGGCCGCAAAAGCAAAGATCGTCCGAACGCGGCCCGAACCTTCGGCAGCTCCTACATGGAAACGCGACCCCTTGTAGGAGCTGCCGAAGGCTGCGATCTTTTGATTTTCAGGCTGGCGAATGTTCTTCCATCGCCGCCTTGTAAATTGAATGCCTGGGCTGCGCAAACAACCGTTCCATCATCGGTTCAAAGAAGCTCAGCGGCAGTGTGTCATACGCCGGATCAAACGCCGCTGCATCATATTTGGCGCAAAACTCAATGGTCGCCTGATACTGCGGATGCCCGCTGAATTGCTCGCGTAGATGCCGGTCCATCCCTAGATGATGGAAGAAGTAATACCCCTGGAAAATCCCGTGCTTCTCGACCATCCACAGGTTCTCGGCGCTGACGAACGGCTTGAGGATTGCCGCAGCGATGTCCGGGTGGTTGTAGGAACCCAAGGTGTCGCCAATGTCGTGAAGCAGCGCGCAGACCACGTATTCTTCATCCCGGCCATCGCGCCAGGCACGGCTGGCGGTTTGCAGGGAATGGGTCAGACGATCCACCGGGAAGCCGCCAAAGTCACCCTCCAGTAATTTCAGATGCGCCACAATCCGTGTCGGCAATTGCCTAGCATAGGCACTGAAATCTGCGGCGATGATCGCCCAGTCTTCCTGCGTGCCGTCCTGCATGTGGGTGAAACGGGCGTTGGCATTCATCGGCTGTCCTCCTGTGGTTCATTGGGCCTAGAACGGCACGCGACCCAGAATCATGTCTCGGTACATAACGAAATCGCCGAGCAGGCTGTAAAACGGATGTTGAAAGGTCGCAGGACGATTCCTCTCGAAGAAGAAATGCCCGGCCCAGGCGAAGCTGTAACCCGCCAGCGGTAGAGCCAACAACAGCATCCAGGCGCCTTTGCCGATGGTCAGGGCCAGGATGAAAATAACCAGCGTCGTGCCGATAAAGTGCAGTCGTCGGCACGTACTGTTGCTGTGTTCGCTGAGGTAATACGGGTAGAACTCAGCGAAGCTGTTGAAACGTTTGATGTTTTCCACGACTGCGATCTCTGTGGTTATTGTTCTGACTGCAAGTTGTTCTGCGGGTAGCTTATTTGAGTCTAGAGTGATCATAGGCATCAGCCAGTGACAATAGGCGCCACTTTAGTATCCTTCGGAAATTGGCCGTAGCATGCGGCTCATCATGTAAGTGGACGACATGAGCGAACGAACGACTTCTGCAAGCTGGGCGATGGGGATTGTCAAAGCACTGGAGATGGACGGCCTGGATTGCCGGGTTCTGTTCAAGCAGTTGGGGCTCGACTACGCGGCACTGGATGATCCGGACGCGCGCTTCCCGCAAGATTCCATGACACGACTGTGGCAGCGCGCGGTTGAGCTGTCCGGCAACCCGGCGATTGGCCTGAACATGGGCAAGGTGGTGCGACCGGCCTCCTTCCATGTGGCGGGCTACGCCTTGATGTCAAGTCAGACCCTGGCTGAAGGCTTTCGACGGCTGGTGCGTTATCAGCGGATCATTGCGGAAAGTGCCGACCTGAGTTTCCGATTGTTGGAAGAAGGCTACGCGCTGATTCTGACGGTCCACGGCGACCACCTGCCACCGACCCGGCAGAGCGCCGAAGCTTCACTGGCTTGTGCCCTGGCGCTGTGCGGCTGGTTGACCGGGCGCACCCTGCAACCGCGCAAGGTGCTGGTGCAGGGCGATCAGCCCGTCGATCTCGAACCCTATAAACAAGCCTTCCATGCACCTTTGGTGTTCAACGCGCCGTATGACGCCTTGATCTTCGAGCGCGCTGACATGGAGGCACCGCTGCCTACCGCCAATGAGGCGATGGCGCTGTTGCATGATCGGTTTGCCGGTGAATACCTGGCGCGGTTTTCCGAGAGTCGCGTGACCCACAAGGCGCGGCAGGTGCTGTGCCGTTTGCTGCCCCAGGGCGAACCCAAGCGCGATACCGTGGCGCAGACGTTGCACCTGTCGCAACGCACCTTGCAGCGACGCTTGCAGGAAGAGGGCACGAGTTTTCAGACGTTGCTGGACGACACGCGACGTGAGCTGGCCGAGCAATACCTGGCGCAGCCGACCATGACCCTGCTGGAAATTGCCTACCTGCTGGGGTTCGCCGATCCGAGCAACTTCTTCCGCGCTTTCCGCCGCTGGTTTGACGCCACCCCCGGCGAGTACCGGACGCGCCTGATGGGCGCACCTGCTCCTGTCAGTGACGCCAGAACGCCGGAATACACAGAACAAACACCGTAATGATCTCGAGTCGGCCCAGTAGCATGCCGAACGAGAGAATCCACTTGGCAGCGTCCGGCAGGGTGGCGAAGTTGCCCGCCGGGCCAATGGTCTCGCCCAGTCCTGGGCCAACGCCGGACACCGTGCTGGCTGCGCCGGTAAGGGCGGTCATCCAGTCCACGCCGAGCAGCGACAACAGCAGCGCGATCACGCAGATGGTGATGGCGAAGAAGAACGAAAAGGTCAGAATCGAACGCACGATCTCTTCGTCGAGGCGGTGACCGTTGTACTTCTGCTTGATTACAGCGCGCGGGTGAATCAACTGGTTAAGGTTGGCCTTGAGCAGGATGTAAGCAACCTGGAAGCGGAAAATCTTGATCCCGCCAGCGGTCGAGCCCGAGCACCCGCCGACAAAACCCAGATAGAAGAACAGCATCAGCGAGAAGTTACCCCACAGGCTGTAGTCCCCGAGTGCGAAACCGGTGGTCGTCACCACCGAGGTCACGTTCAGCGCCACATGCCGCAGCGCCTCCAGCCAATGCAGCTGGGTGGTCCACCAGTACCAGGTGCCAAGTACCAGCCAGGTCACCAGTAACATGCCGAGCAAGCCTTGAACCTGCTGATCCTTGATCAGTGCTTTGCGGTTACCGCGCAAGGTCGCTACATACAGGGTGAACGGCAGGCTGCCGAGGATCATGATGACGATCGCCACCCAGTGCACCGCGGGTTGCGTCCACTTGGCCAGAGACTGGTCGGACGTTGAGAAACCGCCGGTGGAAATCGCCGACATCGCGTGGTTGATCGCATCGAACGGGCTCATACCGGCCCACCAGAACGCCAGGCTGCCGACAATGGTGATGCCGACGTAGGCCGCAACGATCAAACGCGCCACCATGTGCGAACGGGGCATGACTTTTTCGGAACGGTCCGACGACTCGGTCTGAAACAGCCGCATGCCACCGATGCGCAGTAGTGGAAGAATCGCTACCGCCATGCCGATAAAGCCAATGCCGCCGAGCCAGTGCAGCAACGAGCGCCACATCAGGATGCCGGGGGACATGGTGTCCAGGCCGCTGAGCACCGTCGAGCCGGTGGCGGTGATGCCGGACATGCTTTCGAAGAACGAATCGGTGTAGCTGATGCGCTGGGTCAGCAGGAACGGCAGCGCGGCGAAGATGCACACCACCACCCAGCTGCTGACTGTCAGCAGGTACATGTCTCGCGGACGCAGGTGTACGTGTTCGGGGCGACCGGGGATGATCAGCGCGAGGCCGGCGACAAAGGTAATCATGCTGGCCCAGAGGAACGACGGCAGGTCGCTGGTGCGGTCGAAAATCACCAGCGTGGCCATGGGCACGACCATGGAGATGGCCAGTGTGATCAGGAAGATGCCGATGATGAAACCAATAGTCCGTAAGGTCGGCAACGCCATGAAGTCCGCTCGGGCTGGAATAGGGAAGGGCGCCATTCTACCTGCGGGGCAGGGCATGTAAACCGGCGCCGCCTGCGCAGTTGCAGCTAGAATAGCCAAACATTTTTTTCAGGAGGTGGCCGATGCAGGCTCTCGACGCTTTGCTCAACCGTGTTTCCGTTCCACGACTGCTCGAACCGGCACCGACCGCAGAACAACGCGAAGTGCTGTTTGGCGCCGCGATGCGAGCGCCAGACCACGGCCACTTACAGCCTTGGCGCTTTCTGACAGTCGAAGGCGCGGCGCGCGAGCAAATGGGCGAGTTGCTGGCCGAAGCAGCGAAGCTGCAGGACAGTGAAGTGTCCGAGGCGGCGCTGGACAAGGCGCGTAACGGTCCACTGCGCGCGCCACTGGTGGTTGTGGTGATCGCGCGGTTGCAGGATCACGTCAAATATCCGAAGTCCGAACAACTGCTGGCGGCGGGCTGTGCGGCTCACGGGATTTTGCTGGCGGCTTATGCGCAAGGGATTGGCGCGGTGTGGCGCACGGGTGAACTGGCGTATTCGGCGCATGTGGCCAAGGGATTGGGTTTGGCGGAAGGGGAAGAGGTGATTGCGTTTCTTTATCTGGGGACGCCGCAGAAAGAGCCGCGCGTGGCGGAGAAAGTCGATCTGGCTGAATTCGTCAGCGCCTGGCCTGGCGAGATCTGAACATCAAGAGATCGCAGCCTCGTTTCACTCGACAGCTCCTACAGGTGTACGCATAACCCTTGTAGGAGCTGTCGAGTGAAACGAGGCTGCGATCTTTTCGCATCACCACTGCGCTACGGCTGAACAACAGCCCCCGGCACCAGAGGCAATTCCAGGCTGGCGATAAACCCGCCATCGGGATGATTGGCCAGCACCAGACTCCCGCCATGCCGCTCCGCCGCACGGCGCGCAATGGCCAATCCCAAACCATGTCCAGCCGCCGTCTGCCCCGGCGCCCGATAGAACGGCTCACCCAACTGGCTCAAATGCGTGGCCTCTACGCCTGGCCCGTGGTCACGCACACTGACCACAATCCGCTCACCCTGGCGCACCGCCTGCATTTCAATCGCTTGCCCCACCGGGTTGAACCGCTGAGCGTTGCGCAGCAGGTTGTCGACGGCGCGCTCGATCATCGTCGGCCAACCTTTAAGGTTCAGCTGTGGCTCGGCCTCAAGGTGGACGTTCTGCTCCGGCGAACCCAATTGAGCATCCTTTTGCAGGGTGTTGAGCAGCGCATTGAGATCAACCTCTTCAGCGCTGGCGTTGTCGGCATCGACCCGGGCCAGTACCAGGATTTCGCTGATCAGCGCTTCCAGCCGGTCGCACTCCCGAGTGAGGCGCGGCCAGAGTTTTTCCCGTTCTTCAGGGTTGGCTCGCTCGGCCAGTGCCAGCGCAATGCGCAGCCGGGCAAGCGGTGAACGCAGCTCATGGGACACATCCCGCAGCAACTGCCGTTGGCTGCCGATCAAACTTTGCAGGCGCGCGCCCATGCGGTTGAAGTCGTTGGCCAGCACGCCAAACTCGTCGCGGCGGTTAGCCAGTTTAACCAGGCTGTTCTGCTGATAAGTGGTTTGCCCCAGATCATGCACCGCGCCGCGTAAACGGCTGAGCGGGCGGGTGATCGACAGCGTGACGAACAGACTGAACAAGGTCAGCACCACCAGCGCAATGCCCAGCGCACTCAACGGCCAGAGCAGGCTTTCGCGGTGCCAGGCGTCCAGTTCCGGGTGCGGAATGCGATAAATCAGCAGGTAGGTGTCTCCGGTTTTTTCGCTGGTGTACTCCGCCGTCAAACGACGCCATGGCAGGCGGCGATCATCGTTGTTCTGCCGCGCTTCGAAGGCAGCCGCCCTGCGTGGGAAGGTGCCGCGCACCACCGGATCGCCGCTCTCGTTGAGCACTTGAACGTCAATGTGATATTGGCGTTTGCGCTGTTCCAGAATGTCCTGGGCCGCGTCTTCACCCTGTGACTCGTAGGTTTGCGTCCACTGTTCGGCCAAGGTATTGAGGCCCGGATGGCGGCTGAGAATCCACGCGTCCTGGTTGAGCATGTGCCCCAGCAGAATGGAGAGCCCTGCAACCAGAGCGATGGCCAACCAGAAGCTGGCCAGAATACGCCAGAACAATGAGCGCACAGAAAATCCTCAAACAAACACAAATCCAATGTGGGAGCGGGCTTGCTCGCGAAGGCGGTGTATCAGTAAACATCTCTGTATCTGACACACCGCCTTCGCGAGCAAGCCCGCTCCCACATTAAACTGAGTGGCAACAGACCCAACGGTGTTAGCCGTTGGGTCCGGGGTTAACGCATTATTGCGCCTTTTGCTGCTGTTGCGCTTTCCAGGCCTTGAACTCGGCCCATTCGGCGCGACGCTCAGCCTGTTTTTTCTGGATCTCGTCGAATTGCTTCTGTTGATCTGGTTTCAGCAAGGCACGCACATCGGCTTCAGCTTTCTTGTGGTTGGCCGCCATTTCATCTTTCATGGCCTTCTGGTCGGCTGGCGAAAGTTTTTCCAGGTACTTGTCGACCACTTGCTGACGCTCATGCATCTGCTCGCCCATGATTTTGCGGATCTGTTCGCGCTGTTCGCGGCTCAGGTCCAGCTGGCTGTACGGGCCTTTGCCGTGCATGCCGTGCATCTGACCGTCATGGCGTGAGCCGTCCATCGGGCCACCCATCGGGCCGGCACCTTCAGGCATGGCCATGGCAACGGTTGGCAGGGCGGCAGCGAACATCAGAGCGATAAGAGTCTTGCGCATGGTGAATCTCCTTGTCTCGTTCCCGGTACGTTCCGGATGAGTACAGATTACGGAGATCAAGGTCAGCGGCGGTCAGCGGAGCGTAAAGCTTGAGTAAAGACGATTTCAGATTGACCTGACAAATCCAACACTTTGCCTACTTCTCTCTGAAAGAACTGACCTATGTAGCAGCTGCCGAGCCTGCGAGGCTGCGTTCGGCTGCGCAGCAGTCGTAAATCCTGCGCGCTCGGTTCACCTGAAAGTCCGCGGCGTCTGAATTCACGACTGCTTCGCAGCCGAACGCAGCCTCGCGGGCTCGGCAGCTGCTACAAAAAACGGATCGCATGGTTTCAGAGGCTGTAGTAATAGCCGCGGCTGCGCAGGGCCACGATGCGTGGGCGGCCGTCGGGGTGCGGGCCGATCTTTTTGCGCAGGTTGCTGACGTGCATGTCCAGGCTACGGTCGTACAGCGTCAGCTTGCGGCCGAGGGCGATTTGCGCCAGTTCCTGTTTATCCAGCGGCTCGCCGGGTTGCTTGAGCAGGGCTTCGAGCAAACGGCTTTCGGAGACGGTGAGGGTGAATTCCTGTTCATCGATGCTGACCACGCCGCGCACCGGACTGAAACACAGATCGCCCAGTTCCAGCTGGCTGGACACCGCCGCCGGATGACTGCGGCGCAACACGGCGCGCAGGCGGGCTGTCAGTTCCCGTGGGTCGCACGGTTTGGCCAGGTAGTCGTCGGCGCCGAGTTCCAGGCCGAGGATGCGGTCCAGCGGCTCGCCGCGGGCCGAGAGCATCAGCACCGGCAAGTCCGGGTGATCGTTGCGCAATTGCTTGAGCAGCTCCAGGCCACTGCCGTCCGGCAGCATCACGTCCAGTACCACGGCTGCCGGCGACGTTTCGGCCAGTGCGCGACGGGCGCTCTGACCATCGTGGCAGGCGCGGACTTGAAAGCCTTCCTGGCTCAACCAACTGCTCAGGAGCTCACACAGCTCCTGGTCATCATCAATTAATAACAGCTCGCTCATGACTCACTCAATTTAGCCATTGCCTACGTTTTCTGGTGGCACCACTGGCGAAGATACCGCAGAGCAGCGCCAATAGCGCTACTGCGGCGCCGATGACGAACCACTGTTGCTGATCGGTCAATAGACGCGGCAGCGGGCTGCTGGCCTGGACTTCCTTGAGTTGCAGCTTGAGGCGCTGATTCTCTTGGCGCAACCGGCTCAGCTGGGCGCTTTCGCGTTCGGCATCGGTATTTTGCAGTTGTTTGCTCAGTACTTCTCGTTGCTGTTCGCTTACCTTCAAGCGCTGTTGCAACTCGGTGATCTGGCTGCCGGCGCTCAGGGACAGCGGTGTGGAATTACCGCCCTCGGCGCTTTCTTCACCGTGGGCGGGGGCCACAATCGACAACGTCACCAACATCAGACACAACGGACCTTTGCGCATCGCCACTCCTGATTCCAATACGAGTATTGGGCAGGTTGTCGGCCGGTAAACGAGAATAATGAGCGTTGAGCGCGCGATGAACCGATAAGGTTCATCGCGCTGGAGGGATATTACGGCAGGACTTGCTTGAACGGCTTGACCGAAACGTTGGCGTAGACGCCTGCGGCGATATACGGATCAGCGTCGGCCCAAGCCTGGGCGGCGCTCAGGGAATCGAATTCGGCGACGATCAGGCTGCCGGTGAAACCCGCAGCGCCCGGATCATTGCTGTCGACCGCCGGGTGTGGACCGGCCAAAACGATGCGACCTTCACCTTTGAGCACTTGCAGGCGCTCAAGGTGTGCAGGCCGTGCGGCCAGGCGGGCTTCCAGGGAGTTGGCGACGTCTGTGGCAATGATTGCGTAAAGCATGTCAGTCCTCGGTTTTTGGCGTTGTGGTATCGGCGTCGTGCAGGTGGCGGGACAGGTAAATGCCCTGGCCGACCAGGAACAGCAGCGTCATGCCCAGGCTGCCGAAGACTTTGAAGTCAACCCAGTAGTCCTGAAAGGTGAACGCGACGAACAGGTTGGCGGCACCGCAAAACAGGAAAAACCCGATCCAGGCGATGTTCAGACGGGTCCAGACCGGCTCCGGCAGGGTCAGCGCGTGGCCCATGATGCGTTTGATCAGCAGTTGCTCACCGACGAAGTGGCTGCCAATGAACGCCAGGGCGAACAGCCAGTTCACCACCGGGGCTTTCCATTTCAGGAAGGTTTCGCTGTGGAACGCCAGGGTCAGGCTGCCGAAGACCAGGCAGGCGATGAGGGTCAGCCACTGGCTCTTCTCGAGCTTGCGCTGCTTGATGAACAGCGTGCCGTAAACCACCAGGGAGCTGATGATCAGCATGGCGGTGGCGCTGTAAATACCGCCTACAGTCAACTCATGACCGGCGATGTCGACGACCCGTGGATCGAGTTTGAAGACGATGAAAAACAGCAGAAGCGGGATGAAATCGATGAATTGTTTCACAGTGGCAGCCAGAAGCAGGATGTGGCGGCATAATAACAAACATATGGGCGCGCGATAGCGCCAGCTGATTTGAGGTAAAAAAGCCCCGTGAACGTTGATTTGCACTGCCATAGCACGGCCTCCGATGGCGCTCTCGCGCCTGCAGTACTGGTTGCGCGTGCGTTCGAGAAAGGCGTGCGAGTCCTGGCCTTGACCGATCACGACACTCTCGAGGGCCTCGACGAGGCCCGCAGCACGGCGATTGCGCTGGGGATGCAACTGGTCAATGGCGTCGAATTGTCCTGCACCTGGGGCGGCGCGACCATTCACGTGCTGGGCTATGGTTTCGACGTCAACGCCGCACCCTTGGTCGAGGCCATCGCAAAATTGCACGATGGCCGCTGGTTACGGTCCGAAGAAATAAGCCGAAAACTGGCATTGAAAGGCATGCCGGGCGCGCTGGAAGGAGCCCGGGCCATCCAGCAGGAACTGGGCGACAGCGGCAATGCGCCGGCCCGCCCGCATTTCGCCGACTGGATGGTGCGTGAAGGTTTCGTCAAGGACCGCGCCGAAGCGTTCCGTAAATGGCTGGGCGCCGGCAAGCTGGGGGACGTCAAGCAACACTGGCCGACCCTGGAAGACACGGTCGAAACCCTCCGCGCCGCCAAGGCCTGGGTCAGCCTGGCGCATCCGTGGCACTACGATTTCACTCGCAGCAAACGTCGCCGGCTGATTGCCGACTATATTCAAGCAGGGGGCCACGCAATCGAAGTGGTCAATGGCCATCAGCCCGCCGAGCAAGTGGGCAGCCTGGCGATTCTCGCCCGTGAGTTCGGTCTGCTGGTCAGCGCCGGCAGTGATTTTCATGGCCCTGGAGGCTGGTCCGAGATCGGTGAGTACCGCCCGCTCCCGGAGGATCTGCCACCACTGTGGTGTCGATTCAAACATGACCCAATTATTGCCGCCGTCTGAACAGGTAGAGAATGTGAGTCAATTTTTCCAGATTCATCCGGAAAACCCGCAAGCGCGCCTGATCAAACAGGCTGTCGAGATCATCCGCAGCGGCGGGGTGGTGATTTATCCCACAGACTCGTCCTACGCCATTGGTTGCCAGATCGGCGACAAGAATGCCGTGGAGCGCGTGCGCCGGTTGAGACAGCTGGACGAAAAGCATAACTTCGCGCTGATTTGCAGCGACCTGTCGCAACTGGGGCTGTTTGCCAAGATCGATACCGGCACCTTCCGCCTGCTTAAAGCTCATCTTCCGGGACCTTACACCTTCATTCTCAACGCCACCCGCGAAGTCCCGCGGCTGTTGTTGCATCCGAAAAAACGCACCATCGGCCTGCGCGTACCGAGCCATCCGATTGCCCTGGCACTGCTGGAAGAACTCGGCGAACCGCTGATGAGCGTGACGCTGATCATGCCCGGCGACACCGACCCGATGACCGATCCTTACGAAATGCGCCAGTTGCTCGAGCATCAGGTCGACCTGATCATCGACGGCGGTTTTGGCGGGATCAAGGCGTCCACCGTGATCAACCTCGCCGACGGCGAGCCGGAAGTGATCCGCGTTGGTTGCGGCGACCCGACGCCGTTCATGGCCGAGGCGTAGATGTCTGCAGTAGAACCCGTTGTCGACAGTCAGGCCGGAGCCCAGCAAGAGCTGCCCTTCGCGATGGTCTATGGCCAGGCGGTCATGGAAATACCGCTGGACCTGTACATTCCACCGGATGCACTTGAAGTCTTTCTCGAAGCCTTCGAAGGCCCCCTTGACCTGCTGCTGTACCTGATCCGCAAACAGAACATCAACATCCTCGACATCCCGGTGGCGGAAATCACCCGTCAGTACATGGGCTATGTCGAGTTGATGCAGTCGGTGCGCCTGGAGTTGGCCGCCGAGTACCTGGTCATGGCCGCGATGCTGGCCGAGATCAAGTCGCGGATGCTGCTACCGCGTGCCGAAACGATCGAGGCCGAAGAAGACGATCCTCGCGCTGAACTGATCCGCCGCTTGCAAGAGTACGAACGCTTCAAGGCTGCAGCTGAAGGCATCGATGGCCTGAGCCGTGTGGGGCGTGACGTGGTAGTCCCCAAGCTCGACGCCCCGGAAGCCCGGGCACGCAAGCTGTTGCCGGATGTGCGCTTGTCAGAGCTGCTGTTGTCCATGGCCGAGGTCCTGCGCCGTGGCGACATGTTCGAAAGTCACCAGGTCAGCCGCGAGGCACTGTCCACCCGCGAACGCATGAGCGATGTGCTGGAGCGCCTCAAGGGCGGCGGTTTCGTGCCCTTTGCCGAGCTGTTCACCGCTGAGGAAGGACGTCTGGGGGTGGTGGTAACCTTTATGGCGATTCTCGAACTGGTCAAGGAATCCTTGGTCGAGCTGGTGCAGAATGAGCCGTTCGCAGCGATCCACGTGCGGGCCCGAGCCGAATAACGAGTTGAATCATGAACCTGACTGAACCCCGCGAGCTGGCGCCACTGCTTGAAGCCTTTCTGTTGGCCTCGGGAAAACCGCAATCGCTTGAACGCCTGTTCGAACTCTTCGAAGAGGGCGAGCGGCCGGAGCCGCCGGTCTTCAAGAAAGCCCTGACGATTCTCGCCAAGTCCTGCGACGGCCGGGCCTTCGAGCTGAAGGAAGTGGCCTCCGGGTATCGCTTGCAGATCCGCGAAAAGTTCTCGCCGTGGGTAGGACGTTTGTGGGAAGAGCGGCCGCAGCGCTATTCCCGCGCCATGCTCGAAACCATAGCGCTGATCGCCTATCGTCAGCCGATCACCCGGGGCGAGATCGAAGACGTGCGGGGCGTGGCGGTCAACAGTCACATCGTCAAAACCTTGCTGGAGCGCGAGTGGATCCGCATCGTCGGCTACCGCGACGTGCCGGGTAAGCCGGCGATGTTTGCGACCACCAAGGCGTTTCTCGATCACTTCAATTTGAAAAACCTCGACGATTTGCCACCGCTGGCCGAATTGCGCGAGCTTGAGCCTGATCCGGTGCTCGATTTCGACGACGCGCCGGTGCCTGCCGGGTTGCAGGAACTGGCCGACGCCAGCGCCGAGCCGGAAGAGCCGAAGGAAGAAACCAGTTTCCACACGTTGTTGCTGGAGCTGGACACCATGGAGGAAGGGCTCAAGACCGACTTCGACGATCTGTTGCGTGATGGCGAGGTGACCGAGACCGAAGAGATCCTGGATCAGCCCGAGCCCGAGCCCGAGCCTGAGACCGAAGTTGAACTTCAGGTCGAGTCCGAAGCCACAGTCGAAGAAGAGCAGGAAGATGATGTGCTTGGCGTTGCCGAGGCTCGCGAGAAACTCCTGGCCGCTGTCGCCGCTCTTGAACAACACAAGCCCGAGCCCGAGTTGAGCGACGAAGAAGCCGAAGCCCGAGCCCTGGCCGAAGCGATCGAAGCCGAACGCCGCGAGTTCGATGACTGACCCAAATCCTGTGGGCAATGAAGATCCCTGTGGGAGCGGCGGTGCGACGATTCGATTTGCTCGCGAAGGCGTCGTGTCAATCAATGATGATGTCGACTGACACTCCCTCTTCGCGAGCAAGCCCGCTCCCACATTGAAATGTGTTCGCAGGAGTAACTGATGAGTTCAACAAAAGACCCCTGCATCAGCGTCTGCAAGTTCACCGACGACATCTGCCTCGGCTGCGGCCGCAGCAAACGCGAGATCAAGGCCTGGAAGAAACTCGACAAGGTCGATAAACGCACCGTCCTCGCCGAAGCCTCGCTGCGATTGATCAAACTCGGCGCCACCGGTCGGCGGAAATCCAGGTAAGTCGCCATTGATCAGCTAGTCTCTGATGCGCGAACGCTCCCATGAGCGTATGATTCGCGACCCTTCGGCGATCCCTTCGCCCTAGACCCAGCTTTCAACTCTTCAGGTCCCTCACTTCAGAGCTGCCTGAACAGACCACACCGGGAGGTGCCCAGATGAGTATCAACGACCAGAAAGACGACCAGGAAATCGGCCCAGCAGGCGAAAAACTGCAGAAAGTCCTCGCCCGTATCGGCGTCGGCTCGCGCCGTGACGTAGAAGCCTGGATCAGCCACGGCCGCATCAAGGTCAATGGCAAAGACGCCACCCTCGGGCAGCGCGTCGACATGCACGACGCCATCACCATTGATGGCAAGGTGATCAAGCGCGAAGAAGCCGCCGAGTCGGTACGCCGCGTGATCATGTACAACAAGCCGGACGGCGAAATCTGCACCCGCCTTGATCCGGAAGGCCGTCCGACCGTTTTCGACAAGATGCCGCGCCCGAAAGAAGGTCGCTGGATCAACATCGGTCGTCTGGACATCAACACCACCGGCCTGCTGATGTTCACCACCGACGGTGAGCTGGCCAACCGCCTGATGCACCCTTCCTACGAAATGGACCGTGAATACGCGGTACGTGTGCGTGGCGAAGTCGATGACGAGATGATCGAGCGTCTGAAAGCAGGCGTCGTCCTCGAAGACGGCCCGGCCAAGTTCACCGACATCAAGCAGGCGCCAGGCGGAGAAGGTTTCAACCATTGGTATCACTGCGTGGTGATGGAAGGTCGCAACCGCGAAGTCCGTCGTCTGTGGGAATCCCAAGGCCTGGTGGTCAGCCGTCTGAAGCGCGTGCGTTTCGGCCCGGTGTTCCTCAACTCCGACCTGCCGATGGGCCGCTGGCGCGAAATGAGCCAGTACGAAGTCGACATTCTGAGTGCCGAAGTTGGCCTGACGCCTGTGGCCATGCCGCAGATGAACGCCAAGAGCAAAGACAAGCTCGACCGCATGCAGCGTAAATCGTCGCGTCCAATGGGCAAGACCGAGCGCGTGCGTTCGTTGCGTCCAGCCATCGGTAACCAGACCGCTGCTACACCGCGTGACTCCCGTGAACCGCAAATCGAAGGCGAGCGCCCCGCCCGCAAGCCAGCAGCACCTCGTGCTGACGGCGAGCGCGGTCCACGCACTCCGCGTCCGGCCAACGGTCGCACTGAGCGTGGCGAAGGTCGTGGTGCGCCAAGCGGCGGTCGTAGCGATCGCGGTGCTCCAGCCGGTCGTGGCGAGTCTCGTGGTGAGTCGGGTCGCGGTACGCCGGTGGCAGACCGTCCTTCCGACACCAAGCGCCCGGCCAAGGCACCGGCGAAGAAGCGTCCAGGCATCGTTCTCGTCGACAAGGACGCTCCATCGGGCAAACGCCGTGGTGCGCCAGCCGGTTCGGGTCAGCGCCCGGGCTTCGGTCGTCGCAAGCCTGAGTAATCGGTAAGCGCAACATGAAAAACGCCAACCTTCGGGTTGGCGTTTTTTTTTTGGGGTGCAGTGTTTGTGAGTCAGCCATCGCGAGCAAGCTCGCTCCCACAGGTGACCGAGTTGGTCCAGAGAAATGCGGTTAAATGTGGGAGCGAGCTTGCTCCGGGCGGCGTTCCGACGATGGCGTCAGCCTGATCACCGCAGAGTTTTGAGTTAAAAGACAAACCGCCCATCAAACACCGGCTCATCATCCAGCGCCAACACGCCGCTGGAGAAGATCAGGTCCAGATGATGGCTACCCTTCGCGCCACCGCCCAACCCGAGATGCAGCCCGCAATGGCGCTCCTCGAACCCGGCATTGCGCGCATACAACGCTTTAACGCCTTCATTGGTGCCAATCCCCAGCTCCTCGATGCGCCGGTTGGATGGATTGGCCTCCAGGTACTTGTTGAAGTCATGTTCCAGCCCCGGCACCTCGGTGGCGATTTTGCTGATGGTCGAGTTTTCGATCCACAACTCTAGCGGCGACTCCAGCACCCCGTATTTGCGGGCAAATGGAATGGTGCTGAGAAAAGTCCCCATGAACTTGACCCGGCCGTTAATGGCTTCGCTGTGCGTGGCAATTTCACCGGGCGCCAGATCGAAGTTGCCGACACCGTTGATGTCGGTCCACTTCTTGATACTGCTCAACGGTGTTTCGAACCACGAGCCGTGATCATCTTTGAAACTTAACGTAGTGGCATGGGACATGCGCTGGATCAAGTGGCTGTTCAACCCGGCAATGCGCTGCGGGGTGACACTGAACGTGTCGTAGAAGTAATCGCCGTAATCCTTGAACAGCAGCGACTTCTTCCAGTTCTCGGCCATGACGCCTTGCAGCGCGCGGACAAATACCGGGCCGTCGGGGCGTGGGTTGGGCAGGGTGGAAGAGTCGTAGAAAAAAATGTACAGATTGCTGTCGGCAATCGCCTGGGCCAGCAACTCCGTGGGTTCCAGATCCAGTCGCATTGCGCTGAAACTGAAGCGTGGGCTGGCACCGGCCTGTTCGGCGATGGCGCCCGTCAGTGCCTGGTAATCAGCCGTGTGGCCGAGCAAGACCTTCGCCGGGTTGATGCCGGCAAGGGCAGGGTGATGTTCGAGGTAATAAAGGAAATGCGAAATGGCGCGTTGCTTATCCATGTAGTCCTCCCTGACAAACCGAGAAAAAGTGGCAGGCACAACCGGCCGGATCGTGCCTGCCGGGATGTCTTACAGAGGCCACATCGCCGTGCCGAACGGAACAATCGCGTCGGCTTGCATCATTTCAACGGCGGCTTCATGGGTCGGTGCTTCAAACCAATCGTCCAGTTGCAGTTCAGTTTCCAAGTCTTTTTCCATAGCTTGCATGGTGAATCTCCTAGATGACTTTTGAGTAAGAACAACTTGCCTGTCGATGCGTCTCGGCAAGTCGCTGAAACGTAGTTCAGAGGTTTTTAAATTGCAAAAAAATAATCAAATAAGATTTGTTTGAACTTTTTATTCTGTTTTTCATTAAGCAATTTGTTAATAAAAAACAAAAAACTAAACCGACCTTTCTCTGAGGAAACGTCCTACCGTCAATTTGCAGTCAGCCCACAGTCAAATCTGATTCGGCAAATTTACGTTACGCCATGTAAAGAAATGCTGACGAAATAAAGCCTCAAAGCCCTTGGTTTGACGCTTGCGAAAGGGATGTAAGGAAAACCTTCCGCCTAATGGCCAATTAACCTTTCCGCAGGGCTCTGGCCCGCTTGTTTCAGGCTCGGTTGAAGGGTGAGATGCGCCCCATGCCTGTCGTGCAGGTGCATAACAAGAAGGAGGCGCAATGTACGCCATGACTCATATCCATCTCTCCCCGTGGAGCGATTTTTCCGTCGCTCTCGTCAATGACCGGCAAAGGTCTGACTCTATTTTTGCAGCCGCTCGAGACCCTCGAGGCGGACACAGGCAATCCCGGCAAACGACACGCTGATCCAGTGGTGTCTGGCAGCAGGGGGTTACAGGTGTACAATGCGCCGCGTTTTAACTGTGACCTCCTGCGCATCTGCGCAAACCTCAAGGCTATCCGCCTTGTTCACTCCGCTGCGCCACAAGCGTGTCGGGTTCGATTTCGTCACAGATAAAAACAAACAGGTGACGCATGACCGTTGTAAAAACGCTGAACTCCTTTTGCCTTCGCTGGGGTTTGATCGGCGCTGCTTGAAGTCGCAACCGAGCAGCAACGTCTAACGAACATCATCAAACCTTGCGTGAGACCCTTTTCATGAGTGGACAAAACTCGCATTCAGGCGAGCTGAAACGCGGCCTGAAAAATCGCCATATTCAACTGATTGCCCTCGGTGGCGCGATTGGTACCGGGCTGTTCCTCGGCTCGGCCGGCGTACTAAAATCCGCCGGCCCGTCGATGATCCTCGGCTACGCCATCTGCGGCTTCATTGCTTTCATGATCATGCGCCAACTCGGCGAAATGATCGTCGAAGAGCCAGTCGCCGGTTCTTTCAGCCACTTCGCCCATAAATACTGGGGCGGTTTCGCCGGCTTCCTGTCGGGCTGGAACTGCTGGATTCTGTACATTCTGGTGGGCATGTCGGAGCTGACTGCGGTCGGCAAGTACATCCACTACTGGGCGCCGGACATCCCGACCTGGGTTTCGGCAGCCGGGTTCTTCGTCCTGATCAATCTGATCAACCTGGCCAACGTTAAAGTGTTCGGTGAGGCCGAGTTCTGGTTCGCGATCATCAAGGTCGTGGCCATCGTCGGCATGATTGCGCTCGGTAGCTACCTGCTGGTCAGCGGCAACGGCGGCCCGCAAGCGTCGGTGACCAACCTGTGGGCCCACGGCGGCTTCTTCCCGAACGGCGTCAGCGGCCTGGTGATGGCCATGGCGATCATCATGTTCTCCTTCGGCGGCCTGGAAATGCTCGGTTTCACCGCAGCGGAAGCCGACAAGCCGAAAACCGTGATCCCGAAAGCCATCAACCAGGTGATCTACCGGATCTTGATTTTCTACATCGGTGCGTTGGTTATCCTGCTTTCGCTGACACCATGGGACAGCCTGTTGGCAACCCTGAATGCGTCGGGTGATTCCTACAGTGGCAGCCCGTTCGTGCAAGTATTTTCAATGCTCGGCAGTAACACCGCTGCGCACATCCTCAACTTTGTGGTCCTGACCGCGGCATTGTCGGTGTACAACAGCGGCACCTACTGCAACAGCCGCATGCTGCTGGGCATGGCCGAGCAGGGCGATGCGCCGAAAGCCTTGTCGAAAATCGACAAGCGCGGCGTGCCGGTGCGTTCGATCCTTGCGTCGGCGGCGGTGACGTTGATCGCCGTGTTGCTGAACTACCTGATCCCGCAAAACGCGCTGGAACTGTTGATGTCGCTGGTGGTTGCCACCCTGGTGATCAACTGGGCGATGATCAGCTTCTCGCACTTCAAGTTCCGCCAGCACATGAACAAAACCAAGCAGACGCCGCTGTTCAAGGCCTTGTGGTACCCGTACGGGAACTACATCTGCCTGGCGTTCGTGGTGTTCATTCTGGGCGTAATGCTGCTGATTCCGGGGATTCAGATCTCGGTGTATGCGATTCCAGTGTGGGTCGCGTTCATGTGGATTTGCTACGGCATCAAGAATAAGCGTCGTGACCGGCATGCGTTGCACGCGGCAAACGCGAAGTAAGCGCAGCACGCAGAAACAACAAACCCGGCCAATGTGCCGGGTTTTTTGTGCGCGCTGCAAAACCTGTGAACTTGCGCTGATCCCTGTGGGAGCGGGCTTGCTCGCGAAAGCGGTGGATCAGTCAGCATAAATATTGCCTGTCCCACCGCTTTCGCGAGCAAGCCCGCTCCCACAAGGGACGCGTTACGCCGATCCAATCGCGGTATCCTGCGTGTTCTGAATACGGACGCTTTTCCATGCTGGTGATTTCCAACAACGTGCATCTGCCGGATGCCGAGATCGAGTTGACCGCCATCCGTGCCCAGGGCGCTGGTGGGCAGAACGTCAACAAGGTCTCCAGCGCGGTGCACCTGCGTTTCGACATTCCGGCCTCGTCCTTGCCCGAGTTCTACAAGGAACGGCTGCTGGCGCTGCGCGACAGTCGCATCACCAGCGAAGGGGTGTTGATCATCAAGGCCCAGCAATACCGCACGCAGGAAGCCAATCGTGCGGATGCGCTGGAACGGCTGACCGAGTTGATCCTCAGTGCCACCAAGGTCGAAAAGAAACGTCGTCCGACCAAGCCGACCCTCGGTTCGAAGAAGCGTCGGCTCGAATCCAAGACCAAGCGCGGCAGCATCAAGGCTGGACGCGGTAAGGTCGACTTTTAACGCGCGTCTCTTTCTTCGCGATACTTTGGCGCTTGCCGGTACAGATAAACGCTAAGCATCAACCCGCTTAAAGCGGCGAGGGCGGCGAACAGGAAGATCGAGGCAAAGCCAAAGCCTGCTGCAACGGCACCCGCCACTGGCCCGGTGATCCCCAGCGACAAATCGATAAACAACGAATAAGCCCCGACTGCCGCACCACGGCTGGACGCCGGCACCAGGTTGACCGCTTCCACCCCCAGCGCGGGGAACACCAGCGAGAAGCCGAACCCGCTCAGCGCCGCACCGGCCAATGCCCAATGAGCGTCCGGCGCCAGCCATAGCAGCAGCAACCCAAGCGTTTCCACCGACAGGCAGGCAATCGCTACGCGAAAGCCGCCGAGGCGGTTGATCAGGTTGCCGAACAGCAGCCGCGCACCAATAAAACTGGCACCGAACAAGCTCAAGCACAGCACCGCATTGGACCAATGCTGAGTCGCGTAATAGAGGGTGATGAAGGTGGCGATGGTGCCAAAGCCGATGGAACCCAGCGCCAGACCGCACCCATGTGGCAGCACTCGCCCCAGCACATGCATGAACGGCAAGCGTTCACCGACAACGATTGGCGCGGCGGTTTTCGGCCAGGCCAGCACGAGGCCGAGGACGGCCAGCAGCACGATGCTCACGCCCATGCTCCACAAACCCAATTCACCGACCAGCCACACCCCCAGCGGGGCGCCAATGGCGATGGCGCCATAGCTGGCGATGCCGTTCCAAGAGATGACTTTGGCGGTGTTGGCCGCACCGACCCGGCCAATGCCCCAGCCGATCGAACCCGAACCCACCAGGCTTTCCGCGCTGCCAAGCACTAATCGGCCGATCAACAGGCTGATCAGGCTGAGCATCGGCAGGCTCTGGGTCCAGGCCGAAATCAGCATGAACACTCCACTCAAACCGCAGCCGGCGAGGCCGTACATTACGGCGAGTTTGCTGCCCTTGTTGTCGATGATTTTCCCGGCATAAGGACGGCTGAGCAGGGTGGCCAGGTATTGCACGCTGATCACCAGGCCGGCGATTACGGCGCCGAAGCCCAGATCGCTGTGGACGTAGCCCGGCAACACGGCCAGGGGAATGCCGATATTCAGGTAGCCGATGAAGGTGAACAGGACGATGGAAACGACTTGCAGCGTGACCGCCAGGGGGCGCTGGTTTTCAGACATGGGTAAAGATCCACGGGGAAGCAGGATAGATAGGCTGCTTATGATAGCGGCGCGAGCGGCTACTGGTCGTGAAAAAAGTAAAACTATTTGCCGGGCGGGGATGAATCAGGGCTTTGCGGGGGCAACCAGTTGTGTCGTGACCAGGGCGGCCAGGGCGTTTTCTTCGCTACCGAAACGGGCGAGCAGCGCGGCTTGTTTCTCGGGGGAAAGGCGATTCCAGATCTCGATCATCTTCTCGGCGGTGCCGATCAGGACGCTGGCTTGGGTTTCGCTAAAGTCATCGGTCATGGTGGGGCTCAAGGGTTCAGGCGGTGTGGAAAGCGCATGTTAGCGCTTTCCACACGGTCTGGCATTGCAGGTGAATCAGTCTTCGCTGTCGGCCTTGCGGCGTTCAGTGGCTTCTTTTGGCTCGGGCTGTTGGGCACCGGCTTGTTGCGTGGGCGTCTGCTCAGTTTCGTGCAGGCTTGGGAAGGGGAGATTAGGGATCTCGTGCATATCGCGCTCCTCGCAAAGTCTGTTGATAGATCTGGTAGATCCGCGCTTTAAAAAAAAAGCCTGGGAAGGATACAGCAGGAGAAATGACAAATAGACTTTTATATCCAATTGTTGCGACGGATGGGATTGTCTAGACAGGTCTGGAAGAGGGAGCGACACAAAACAAATGTGGGAGCGGGCTTGCTCCGGGCGGCGTTCCGACGAAAGCGGTGTGTCAGGCAACGATGATGTCGACTGACACTCCGCCTTCGTCGGAACGCCGCCCGGAGCAAGCCCGCTCCCACAGGGTGACTTGCAGTGCTTGATGGTTACTTGCAGACGTCGGCGATGGCCTCGGCCAGCAGATCCAGACGCGTCGCATCAATACCGGCCACGTTGGCCCGGCCTGAGTTGACCATGTAAACGCTGTGGTGATCACGCAGTTGTTTGACTTGGTCCGGCGTCAAACCGGTGTAGGAAAACATCCCGCGCTGCACGCCGATGTGCGCAAAGCGTTCGCGCAAACCATGAGGTTCAAGCGCTTCAACCAAACCGCTACGCAGTTGGGCGATACGAAAACGCATGGCTTCCACTTCGTCGGCCCAGAGGCTTTTCAGCTCTGGATCACTGAGGATGGTCGCTACCACAGCAGCGCCATGATCCGGTGGTGTCGACCACAGATTGCGAGCGATGTTGGCCAGTTGGCTGCGGATATCCATCAGCTTGTCAGCGGTTTTCGCGCAGACAATCAGCGCGCCGGTGCGGTCGCGGTACAGGCCGAAGTTCTTCGAGCAGGAACTGGTGATCAGCACTTCCGGCAACGCGGCAGCGAACAACCGCGTCGACCAGGCATCCTGTTCCAGGCCATCGCCGAAGCCCTGGTAGGCGAAGTCGATCAGTGGCACCAAATCGCGACTGCGCACCACGTCCAGCACCCGGCGCCAATCGTCATGGGACAGATCGAACCCGGTCGGGTTGTGGCAGCAGGCGTGCAGCAGTACCACATCGCCCTTCGGCGCTTCATTGAGTACCGCGAGCATCGCCTCGACGTCGAGGCGGTTATCGCTGCCGACGTACGGGTAATGACTGACCTTGACCCCGGCTGCCGCGAAGATGGTTTCGTGAATCGGCCAGGTCGGGTTGCTCAGCCACACGCCACGGCCCGGCAGGCACTGGGCAATGAAGTCGGCACTCAAGCGCAGCGCGCCGGTGCCGCCCGGCGTTTGCGTTGCGCCGGCCCGTTGTTCGGCGATTAGCGGGGAATCGGCACCCAGCACCAATTCAACGATGGCCTTGCCGAACGCCGGTTCACCGTGGCCACCGATGTAGGTTTTGGTGGTCTGACGATCCACCAGGCGTTGCTCGGCGAGCTTCACGGACTGGGGAATCGGTGTCAGGCCCTGGGCGTCTTTATAGACACCCACGCCGAGGTCGAATTTGCGCGGGTTGGGGTCCTGCGCATAGGCCTCCATCAGGCCGAGAATCGGGTCGCCGGGTACTCGACCGATGGCGTCGAAATGCATTATTTGCGGCCCTCGGCGTCCTTGGCCACTTCGTCAGTGCGCGCGGCCATGATGAAATCGTTGCGATGCAGGCCCTTGATGGAGTGGCTCCACCAGGTCACGGTGACTTTGCCCCACTCGGTCAGCAGGCCCGGGTGGTGACCTTCAGCCTCGGAGATTTCACCGACGGCGTTAGTGAACGCCAGTGCGTGCTTGAAGTTCTTGAACAGGAAAACTTTTTCCAGCTGCATCACGCTGTCGCGCACTTCAATGTTCCAGTCAGGAATCTGCTTGATCAGTACCGGCAGTTCTTCGTCGCTGACCTGAGGAGCGCCGGCTTGGCAGGCTTCGCAGTGGGCTTGGTTCAATGTGGACATGATGGGTTCCTGAAATCGAATTATTGGAAATCGGCCGTCAGTGTCACCACGCTAAACCAAAGCGTCGGTTCCTGACAGGCTCACTTGATTCTAAAAGCAGCGGATCACGCAGCCTTTGGCGGAAATTTTGGTGTGTGCAAGCCCAGCTGCATGCCTTGCTTGACCATGCCCATGATGTCTTCGTGGGCCAAGTCGAACAGGCGCTTGAGGTTCGGCAGGGCAAAGTACAGCGGTTGCAGGATGTCGATGCGGTACGGCGTGCGCATGCATTCCAGCGGATCGAAGGCCTGATGCTCAGGTTCGTTCGACAGGCAGTAAACGGTCTCTTTTGGCGAGGAGAGAATGCCGCCGCCGTAAATGCGCAGGCCCTCTGGCGTATCGACCAGGCCAAACTCGATGGTCATCCAGTACAAACGCGCCAGGTACACGCGTTCTTCCTTGGAAGCCTGCAGGCCAAGTTTGCCGTAGGTGTGGGTGAATTCGGCGAACCAAGGGTTGGTCAGCAGCGGGCAGTGGCCAAAAATCTCGTGGAAAATGTCCGGCTCTTGCAGGTAATCCAGTTCTTCGCGGGTACGAATAAACGTCGCTACCGGGAACTGCTTGTTGGCGAGCAATTCGAAAAAGGTCTGGAAGGGGATCAGTGCGGGAACCCGGGCAACCTGCCACCCGGTGGTTTCACCGAGGACCTTGTTGATCTCACCGAGTTGCGGAATGCGGTCGTGGGGCAGACCGAGTTTTTCGATACCGTCCAGGTATTCCTGGCACGCACGACCCTCGATCACTTTCAGTTGGCGAGTAATCAGCGTGTTCCACACCGCGTGTTCTTCGGCGGGGTAGTCGATAAAACCTTGCGCATCGGGCTCGCGAGCCACGTATTGCGTCTGCTTCATGCTGCTCTCCTGCTAGGGGATTTCGTTCTTGTTATGTCCTGCTATGGACCTAGAAATACCTCAAGAAATGCAGCGTTGCAGCACGTGAGTCGCGCTGTGCGTAGGAAAATTCGTCGATTTTTGTAAAGTATTCGTTACGGATCGGCCGCTATGGCGCAGGGATTGAGATTTGCGGGTTTGAAATGGCGTGCAGGTGTCACATAATCTTGACGACTAATTGAGCCACTCAGTAAAAAAAATATGTCCGAGGCACTGCGAATACCCCTGTGGGAGCGGGCTTGCTCGCGAAAGCGTCGGCACATCCGACATTGATGTATCAGACAGTCCGCTTTCGCGAGCAAGCCCGCTCCCACAGGTTATGCGCTCGGCATTAACCTCACTCACCGCTTTTTCGGGCCTTTATATGCGTATCAAAGTCCATTGCCAGAACCGTATCGGCATTCTGCGCGACATTCTCAACCTGTTGGTGGAGTACGGGATCAACGTCGCTCGCGGCGAGGTCGGCGGTGAGCATGGCAATGCGATCTACCTGCATTGCCCGAACCTGATCAACATTCAGTTTCAGGCGTTGCGTCCCAAGTTCGAATCGATAGCCGGGGTTTTTGGCGTCAAGCGTGTAGGGCTGATGCCCAGCGAACGTCGGCACATGGAGCTCAATGCGTTGCTCGGCGCCCTGGAGTTTCCGGTGCTGTCGATCGACATGGGCGGTTCGATCGTCGCGGCCAACCGCGCGGCGGCGCAGTTGCTCGGCGTGCGGGTGGATGAGGTGCCGGGGATTCCGCTGTCGCGTTACGCCGAGGATTTCGACTTGCCAGAACTGGTGCGCGCCAACAAATCGCGGATCAACGGCTTGCGGGTGAAGGTGAAGGGTGACGTGTTTCTCGCCGACATTGCGCCACTGCAATCGGAACATGACGACAGCGAAGCCATGGCCGGCGCGGTACTCACGCTGCACCGCGCCGACCGGGTCGGTGAACGCATCTATAACGTGCGCAAGCAGGAGCTGCGCGGTTTCGACAGCATTTTCCAAAGCTCGAAGGTGATGGCTGCGGTGGTGCGCGAAGCTCGACGCATGGCCCCGCTGGATGCGCCGCTATTAATAGAAGGTGAAACCGGTACGGGTAAAGAGTTGTTGGCGCGAGCCTGCCACCTGGCGAGTCCGCGGGGGCAGTCACCGTTGATGGCGCTCAACTGCGCCGGTCTGCCGGAATCCATGGCTGAGACGGAGCTGTTCGGCTACGGCCCCGGCGCTTTCGAAGGGGCGCGGGCCGAAGGCAAGCTCGGACTGCTGGAACTGACGGCGGGCGGTACGCTGTTTCTCGATGGCGTCGGGGAAATGAGCCCGCGTTTACAGGTGAAATTGCTGCGTTTCCTACAGGACGGTTGCTTCCGTCGTGTGGGCAGCGATGAAGAGGTTTATCTGGATGTGCGGGTGATCTGCGCGACGCAGGTCGACCTGTCCGAGTTGTGTGCACGCGGCGAGTTTCGCCAGGATTTGTATCACCGCTTGAACGTGCTTTCACTGCACATCCCGCCACTGCGCGAATGCCTCGATGGTTTGACGCCGCTGGTGGAACACTTCCTCGATCAGGCCAGTCGGCAGATCGGTTGCCCACTGCCGAAACTGGCGCCGGCGGCGATGGAGCGGCTCAGTCACTATCATTGGCCGGGCAATGTTCGGCAATTGGAGAACGTGTTGTTCCAGGCGGTTTCCTTGTGCGAGGGCGGGACCGTCAAGGCCGAACATATTCGCCTGCCGGACTACGGCGTGCGTCAGCCACTTGGCGATTTCTCGCTCGAGGGCGGGTTGGACGAGATTGTCGGGCGTTTCGAGAAAGCGGTGCTTGAGCGCTTGTACTCCGAGCACCCGAGCAGTCGCCAACTGGGTAAGCGGCTCGGTGTTTCGCATACGACCATTGCCAATAAGTTGCGTGAGTATGAGGTCGGCAAGACTGAGTCATAGCGGGCACTTGCTTTGTTTGTACTGGCCCCATCGCGAGCAAGCTCGCTCCCACAGGGATCTTCAGCGCGACTCAGATTCCATGTGGGAGCGAGCTTGCTCGCGATAGCGGTGGCGGCCGTTGCCTAAGGTCAAGCGTTGCCACTAAACGGCATAACACCGCCGGTTTTTCGTCTTCGACACAATCCTCCAATTCCCTCTGAACCCCTCAAGTCCTTTGTTTGCCGGGCCCTGCGCCGCCAGAAAAAAGTTGGTCTGCAAATTGCTTATGGCTCAGCAGTACAGCAGTGGGCGGCAAACGTCCGGCATGCAGAGGAAAGAGTGTGGACAAGTACCTTTATGTGGCAATGACCGGCGCCAGCCAGAATGCACTGGCGCAGAAGGCTCATGCCAACAACCTGGCGAACATCTCCACCAACGGCTTCCAGAAAGACCTGGAGCAGGCTCGTTCGATGCCGGTGTTTGGTGACAGCTTTCCGGCGCGTGCGTTTGCCTTGTCCGAACGTCCGGCCACCGATTTTTCCCCTGGCGCATTGGTGGAAACCGGTCGCGACCTCGATGTCGCCGTGCAAGGCAATGGCTGGATCGCCGTGCAAAACCCTGACGGCGGCGAAAGCTACGTGCGCACCGGCAGCCTGAACGTCGACGCCCTGGGCGTGCTGCGGGCCGGCAACGGTATGCCGGTGATGGGCAATGGCGGGCCGATTGCCGTGCCGCCCGAGCAGCAAATCGAAGTGGGCGAGGACGGCACCATCAGCATTCGTGCGATGGGCGAAGGTCCTCGCGTGATGGCGGAAGTCGACCGCATCAAGCTGGTTAATCCTGACTTCAAGAACATGACCAAAGGCCTGGACGGTTCGATCCACACCAAGGACGGCAAGCCGGCGCAAGCCGATGCTGGCGTCAAACTGGTGTCCGGTTTCCTTGAGTCGAGCAACGTCAACGCCGTGGAAGAGATGACTTCGGTGCTGGCCCTGGCCAAGCAGTTCGAGCTGCACATCAAGATGATGAACACCGCCAAAGAAGACGACCAGGCCATGGCTCGGGTCTTGCAGATCAGCTAATTATCAGAACGTCGCGCCGTAAAACAGGCGCACGAGGAGAATCGAATGCTTCCGGCTCTATGGGTTGCCAAAACAGGTCTGTCCGCCCAGGACACCAACCTGACGACCATTTCCAACAACCTGGCCAACGTGTCGACCACGGGTTTCAAACGTGACCGCGCCGAGTTCCAGGACTTGCTCTACCAGATCAAACGCCAGCCAGGCGCCCAGTCGACCCAGGACAGTGAACTGCCGTCGGGTCTGCAATTGGGTACCGGTGTGCGCATTGTCGGCACCCAGAAAAACTTCACCGCCGGCAGCCTGCAAACCACTGAGCAGCCGTTGGACATGGCCATCGACGGTCGCGGTTTCTTCCAGATTCTTCAGCCGGACGGCACGACTTCCTACACCCGTGACGGTACGTTTCACCTGGACTCCAACGGTCAGATCGTGAACTCCAGCGGCTTTGCCCTGGAACCGGCCATTGTCATTCCGAACGATGCCCAGACCTTCACAGTCGGTCGCGACGGTACCGTGTCCATCACCGTTGCCGGCAACCCGGCCTCCCAGGTAATCGGCAACCTGCAAACCGCCGACTTCATCAACCCGGCTGGTCTGCAAGCCGTGGGCAACAACCTGTTCCTGGAAACCGCGGCCAGTGGCGCGCCGCAAGTCGGCACCCCGGGCCTGGCCGGTTTCGGCACCACGCTGCAGAACACCCTGGAAACCTCGAACGTCAGCACCGTTGAAGAGATGGTCAACATGATCACCACTCAGCGCGCTTACGAGATGAACTCCAAGGTGATCTCGACCGCCGACCAGATGCTCTCGTTCGTAACGCAGAATCTGTAATCAAGTCTATGAGGCGGCCATCAGGTCGCCGGCAACACCGTGAGGTAGGGTCATGAATCGCTTCGTATCTGTTCTGGCACTGAGTGGGATCGCCGCGCTTTCGGGCTGCGTCGGTCCGACGCCCAAACCCAATGACCCTTACTACGCCCCGGTGTTACCGCGCACGCCGCTGCCGGCGGCGGCCAATAACGGCTCGATCTACCAGGCCGGTTTCGAACAGAACCTGTACAGCGACCGCAAGGCGTTCCGGGTCGGCGACATCATCACCATCACCCTGAACGAGAAGACCCAGGCCAGCAAAAACGCCAATTCCCAGGTTGGCAAGACCAGCAAGGCCAGCATTGGCCTGTCCTCATTGTTCGGCAGTACGCCCAACACGAATAACCCGCTGGGCAGCGGTGACTTGAGTCTGGATGCCGCTTACAGTGGCGACCGCGCGACCAAGGGTGACAGCAAGGCCGGGCAGGGCAACAGCCTCACTGGCTCGATCACGGTGACCGTCGCCGACGTGTTGCCCAACGGCATCATCGCCGTGCGCGGCGAGAAGTGGATGACCCTCAATACGGGTGATGAGCTGGTGCGGATTGCCGGTCTGGTTCGGGCCGATGACATCTCGACTGACAACACCGTCTCGTCGACCCGTATCGCCGATGCACGCATCACCTATTCGGGCACCGGTTCGTTTGCCGATGCGAGTCAGCCAGGCTGGTTCGACCGTTTCTTCCTCAGCCCGCTGTTCCCTTTCTAGGTGGCCACGTTGAATTTCAAAAGCCTCATGGTGGCTGCCCTGTTGATGTCCTCGGCGTTTGGCGTACACGCGGAACGGCTGAAGGACATCGCCAGTATTTCCGGCGTGCGTTCCAACCAATTGATCGGCTACGGCCTGGTGGTCGGGCTTAACGGTACCGGCGACCAGACGACCCAGACCCCGTTCACCCTGCAGACCTTCAACAACATGCTCTCGCAGTTCGGCATCAAGGTGCCGCCGGGTTCGGGCAACGTGCAGTTGAAGAACGTCGCGGCAGTGTCGATCAGTGCTGATTTGCCAGCGTTCGCCAAACCCGGTCAGCAGGTCGACATTACCGTAGCGTCGATCGGTAACTCCAAGAGCCTGCGCGGCGGCACCTTGCTGCTGACGCCGCTCAAGGGTATCGACGGCAACGTCTACGCGATCGCTCAGGGCAATCTGGTGGTCGGCGGTTTTGATGCCGAAGGTCGCGATGGTTCGAAGATCACTGTCAACGTTCCGTCGGCCGGTCGTATCCCGGGCGGTGCGTCGGTTGAGCGTTCGGTGCCGAGCGGTTTCAACCAGGGCAACAGCCTGACGCTGAACCTCAACCGTTCGGACTTCACTACCGCCAAGCGCATCGTCGACAAGATCAACAACATGCTCGGCCCTGGCGTTGCCCAAGCCATCGACGGCGGCTCGATTCGTGTCAGTGCGCCACTCGATCCAAGTCAGCGCGTCGATTATTTGTCGATCATCGAGAACCTTGAAGTCGACCCGGGTCAGGCGGTGGCGAAAGTCATCATCAACTCGCGGACCGGCACCATCGTGATCGGCCAGAACGTCAAGGTTTCCCCGGCCGCCGTGACCCACGGCAGCCTGACCGTGACCATCACCGAAGACCCGATCGTCAGCCAGCCTGGCCCTCTGTCCAATGGGCAGACGGCGGTCGTGCCGCGCTCGCGGGTCAACGCCCAGCAGGAAGCCAAGCCGATGTTCAAGTTCGGCCCGGGCACCACCCTCGACGAAATCGTGCGTGCGGTGAACCAGGTCGGCGCGGCACCGGGCGACTTGATGGCGATCCTCGAAGCACTGAAACAGGCCGGCGCGTTGCAAGCCGACCTGATCGTGATCTGAGGACGGCGACTATGGATATGCGCAAGGGCGGATTGGGGGTCAGCAGCAACGATTCGGGTTCCTATTCGGACCTGAATCGCTTGAACCAGCTCAAGGTCGGCGACAAGGACAGTGACGCGAACATGCGCAAGGTTGCGCAGGAATTCGAGTCGCTGTTTCTCGGTGAAATGCTCAAGTCCATGCGCTCGGCCACTGAAACGCTGGGCCAGGACAATCCGCTCAACACGCCGGCAGCCAAGCAATACCAGGAAATGTACGACCAGCAGTTGGCCGTTTCCATGTCCCGCGAGGGGGGTGGTATTGGTCTGGCTGACGTGCTGATGCGTCAGATGTCGAAGAACAAGCCGCTGGCCCCGGGCGAGGCTGCTGCAGCGTCAGCCGCCAAGCAAGCTGCCGCGAAAGCCGCCGTGGAAACCCCGATTGGCGCCGGTACGGTCGCCACCAACGGGCCGTTGTCGCGCCTCAATGGCGAGCGTCCGTTGTGGGCTTCGCGCTCGGTGAAGTCGGCAAGTGCGGGCGAGGGCACTCATCGCAATGACATGGCGCTGATCAATCAGCGACGTCTGGCGCTGCCGCCGAAACTGGCCGACCGCTTGCTCGCAGGGCTGGTGCCGTCGGCATCGACCAATGCCCCGACCGCCATGAGGGCGCAGAACAAAATGCCGCAGAGCACCAAGACCGGTGCCGGGCCCCTGTACAACGGCGATTGGCTGGCTTCGCAAGCGGATACGACATCCAGCGGGCGCCTGCAGGTTTATGGTCGTGCCATGGCGCAAATACCGCTGGCACCGGCGAAGAAAGCGTTCAGTTCCGCCGACGAATTCGTCAGCACCATGCTGCCGATGGCCAAAGAGGCGGCCGAACGCATTGGTGTCGATCCGCGTTACCTGGTGGCGCAGGCTGCCCTGGAAACCGGTTGGGGCAAATCGGTCATGCGCGCACAGGATGGCAGCAGCAGTCACAACCTGTTCGGCATCAAGGCTGGCAGCAGTTGGAAAGGCGATTCGGCGCGCGCGATCACCAGCGAATTCAGGAATGGCGAGATGGTCAAGGAGACGGCTCAGTTCCGTTCCTATGACTCTTACAAGGACAGCTTCCATGACCTTGTGACGCTGCTGCAAACCAACAATCGCTATCAAGATGTTGTGAAGTCGGCCGATAACCCAGAACAGTTTGTGCGCGAGTTGCAAAAGGCCGGTTACGCAACCGACCCGGACTACGCAAGCAAGATTTCGCAGATAGCCAAGCAGATGACGAGTTACCAGAACTACGCTGCGGCGGGCGCTACCACCACGCCTCTATAGGCATAAGCTATAAGGTCTGAACCATGAGTTTGCTCAACATCGGGATGTCGGGGCTGGCCGCTGGCCATTCCTCGTTGCTGACTACCGGCAATAACATTGCCAACGTCGACACCGCCGGGTACTCGCGCCAGCAAACCGTGCAGGGCACCAAAGCTTCCAATCAATACGGCAATGTGTTCATTGGCACTGGTACGACACTGGCCGATGTACGTCGGGTGTACAACAGTTACCTCGATGCGCAATTGCAGACCACCACTTCGCTCAACAGCGATGCGCAGGCTTACCTGGGGCAGGCCACGCAAGTGGACAAGCTGTTGTCCGACAGCGGCACCGGTGTGACCAAAACGCTGCAGTCGTTCTTCTCGTCGTTGCAAACGTTGTCCGCCAACTCCAACGACACCGCTGCACGTCAAGCGTTGTTGACCAATGCCCAGGGTTTGACCAGTCGCTTCAATGCCATCTCCCAGCAGCTGCAGCAGCAGGGTACGTACATCAACGATCAATTGAGCTCGATGGCCGATCAGGTCAACAAGCTGGCGGCGACCGTTGCGGCCTACAACCAGAAAATCAGTGAGGTCAGTGGTTCGGGTAGCGCGCCCAACGACCTCCTGGACCAGCGCAACGAGACCGTTCGCCAGCTTTCCCAGTTGGTGGGGACGCAGGTCACCGAAAACAATGGCAGCCTGGATATTTACCTGGGCAGCGGCCAGCCGCTGGTCATGGGTAATACCGTTAATACGCTGCGCGTGTCGACTGACAAATCCGACCCTACTCATTCCTCGATCATCATGGATCGTGGCAGCTCGACAATCGATATCACGAACGTGATGAGCGGTGGTGAGATGGGCGGCCTGATGCGTTACCGTGAGGACGTTCTGACGCCGGCGGTCAACGGGCTTGGTCGCATCTCCATGGTGGTGGCCGATCAGGTCAACAAGCAGTTAGGGCAGGGCCTGGACCAGAACGGCAATTTCGGCTCGGCGTTGTTTAATAACATCAACAGTGCAGCGGCCATCAGCCAGCGCAGCATTGCCAATGGCAGCAACAATCCGTCGTCCGGGAACCTGAACGTCACCATCAATGACACCAGCAAATTGGCGGCCAGTGATTACCGTGTGACGTTCACCAGTGCCACGGGTTACAGCGTGCGTCGTCTGTCGGATAATACCGACATGGGCAGCTTCACCCTGGGCGCGACCCCTGCACCGGTCATCGACGGTTTCAGCCTGAGCCTCAACGCTGGCCCGCTGAATGCCGGCGACACCTTCAAAATCACCCCGACGCGCAGTTCTGCGGCGGACATGACCACCGTCATGACCGACAGTAAAACCTTGGCCACGGCCGCTCCGCTGACGTCTACCAAGGCCTCGGGCAATGACGGCACCGGTGCTGTCAGTCAGCCGGTTCTGAGTACGGTCCTGGACATCTACGATCCGGTCCAGCGCCTGGAAGTACAGACGGCGGTCAAGGCATCGATGCCGGTTCGCCTGCTCATGACCAGCAGCACCGCCTACCAAGTGTTCGACGCCAAGGGCACCAGCATCGGCACTGGCAGCATCGTGCCTGGCCAGAACAACAATCTGAATATTTCCGTGCCTTACACAGACGTCGGGGGCGTTGCCAAAACGTTCAGCGTGGCAATGACCGTCAGTGGCAGCCCTGCCAAGGACGACAGTTTCAATATTTCGATGACGGCTGCCAGCAGCACCGACAACCGCAACGCCCAGGCGTTGCTCGGTCTGCAAACCAAGGCCACGGTCGGCGCGAATGTCACCAGTCCTGGCGTGAGTTTTACCGATGCCTATGGTGGTCTGGTATCGTCGGTCGGCTCCATGACCAAGCAGGGTCAACTGGATGCCACTGCCACCGGAACCATCCTGACCCAGGCCCGGGATTCTCGCGACTCGCTGTCGGGTGTCGACCTCGATGAAGAGACTGGCAACCTGATCAAATACCAGCAGTACTACTCGGCTTCTTCGCAGATCATCAAGACTGCGCAGGAAATTTTCAGCACTCTGATCAACGCCCTTTAAGGAGCCGTAAAACATGCGTATTTCTACTGCACAGTACTATGCGACGACGGCTGCCAACTATCAGCGTAACTTCAACAACGCCATCAAGACGGCCGAACAGGCCAGTAGCGGTGTGAAGCTTGAGACAGCGGCGGATGATCCGGTCGGTGCGGCCCGCCTGCTGCAACTCGATCAGCAAAAGGCAATGCTGGGTCAGTACACAACCAACATCAGCGCGTTGAACACTGCTCAGGCCCAGGAAGAAAGCGTGCTGGACAGCATCAACAACGTGCTGCAGAAAGTCAGTGAGTTGTCGGTGCGTGCCGGTGGCGGTTCGTTGAACGACGACGACCGTAAATCCATTGCTTCTGAACTCAGCGCGGCCGAAGATCAATTGCTGAGCCTGATGAACAGCAAGGATGCCAACGGCAAGTACATCTTTTCCGGCGCCAGCAACAACACTCAGCCCTTCGCGCGCAATAGCGACGGCACCTACAGCTATCAGGGTGACCAGACCCAGCTGCAACTGAAGATCGGTGACTCGATGTCGCTGGGACTCAATGACACCGGTTGGGACGTGTTCCAGCAGGCCATCAACGCCGCTCGAAGCTCGACCACCATGACCGCGCCGGCAGTCAATGACGGGCGTGTGGCCCTGTCGCCGGGCCTGGTGAGTTCCGGCCCGGCTTTCGATGCGAATTTCCGCAGCGGTCAGCCGTATACCCTGGCGTTCACCAGCAGCACCCAGTTTTCGATCACGGATGCATTGGGCAATGACGTGACCGCCGAGGCGAGTCAGGGCGGTGTGTTTGATCCGAATGCCAAGGGCGGCTCCGACGTCAACTTCCGTGGCGTGACCTTTAAACTGGATATCACTTTCCAGGCCGGTGACAACGCCACCAACGCCGATGCGGTGATCGCCGGTCACAGTTTCCAGTTGGCGGCCAAGCCGGACAGCTTCGTCAGCAACCGTGCGCCGAGTAACGGATCGACGGCTGTGGTGAGCCAGACTTCGGTGACCAATGCTGCGGATTATCAGAGTTTTTTCCCTGAAGGCGGGGCGGTTCTGAAATTCACCAGCCCTACAACCTTTGACCTGTTCGCTCGTCCGTTGACCAGCAGCAGCACGCCGGTCACCTCCGGGACTGTGGCGGCGGGTGTGGCAACGGCGGCCGGTGTCAGCTTTACCCTCAGTGGGGGTGCACCCGCTGCGGGCGATCAATTCGATATCGCGGTCAATACTCACCAGACCCAGAACGTGCTGGATACCATCAGCCAGCTGCGTCAGGCGCTTAACTCACCGGCCCAGGGCAACCCGACCGCGCAGCGCTTTCTGGAAGACACCGTGGCTTCGGCCATTGCCAACCTGGGCAACGCCAAGAACCAGGTCGACCTGGCCCGTGGCGCCATCGGTGCCCGGGGTAACGTGATGGACATGCAGGCCGATCAGAACCAGAGCACTGGCCTGATCAACGAAGCAACGGGTAACTCAATCAAGAACACTGATCCTGCGGAAGTGCTGACGCGTCTGACCTTGCAGCAGACCATGCTGCAAGCGGCGCAACTGGCGTTCTCGAAGATTTCCCAGCTGGGCCTGTTCAACAAGCTTTGAGTCGGTCTTGACCGCTCGCGGCCAGTCCCTGTCATAAGGGGCTGGCTTTTTTTTTCATTTTTTTTGATGGGAGTGGGGTGGGTCGGGACTGCGCCAGGGGCACAAAATCAAATAAAGCACTGATCTCTGAGTGACCCGCCAGTCAAAACGCGCATCTTCACTGTATCCTGTCTGCGGGCGGTGAAGGTGGTGACCCTGTTCAAGGTGATCCTTGAATCCCGACGTTGCCCTCCTTTGGGGGCCAAGCCCTGACTGTAGACGCCCTCGATTCAGCGAGCGGCGATATTCAGCTGTTTATTATTGGGAAGCCATAATGATTGGCATAAAAAATATAGCGAGTTACGTGCCGACAGCCGGGGTTGACAACTACGCCCAGGGTGCAAAGTTCGACAAGGACGAAACTTTTATCCTTGGCAAGATCGGTTCGGCGTTTTTGCCGCGCATGAATGCCGATCAGGAAACTTCCGATCTGTGTGTCGAAGCAGCGAATGCCCTGTTCGCCGCCAGCCCCGAACTCAAGCGTGAATCCATCGATTGCTTGATCGTCGTCACCCAGAACGGTGACGAAGAAGGCCTGCCGCATACCGCTGCGATCGTTCAGGACAAATTGGGTCTGCCAACCCATGTCGCCGCGTTCGATATCTCCCTGGGCTGTTCCGGTTACGTGTACGGCCTCTACGCGATCAAAGGGTTCATGGAAGCGGCGGGGCTGAAAAACGGCTTGCTGATCACCGCCGATCCTTATTCGAAGATCGTCGACCCGGAAGACCGCAACACCACCATGTTGTTTGGCGATGCTGCTACGGCAACCTGGATGGGCGAGGACGCGGCCTGGCAGCTGGGCAAGGCGAAGTTCGGGACTGACGGTTCCGGCGCACCGCACCTGAAAGTCAGCGACGGGATGTTCTTCATGAACGGTCGTCAGGTGTTCAACTTTGCACTGCTGAAAGTCCCTGCTCACTTGCATGAGTTGATTGATGAGTCCGGCCTGCAGGCTGGCGATATCGATGCCTTCTGCATTCACCAGGGCAGCGCGGCCATCGTCGATGCCGTTGCACGTCGCTTCGAAGAAGGCGAGCCTGAGAAGTTCATCAAGGACATGCTCGAAACCGGTAACACGGTGTCGTCGAGTATTCCGCTGCTGTTGCAGAACCACGTGTTCGATTCCAAGTGGACCCGTGTAGCCCTTAGTGGTTTCGGTGTAGGCCTGTCGTGGGGCTCGGCGATTATCTATCGCGGTTGATGGGTTACACGTTTTCGTCGACACAAAAAAACGCCCGGTGCCGAAAGTTGCCGGGCGTTTTGCGTTTTACTGGCGCCGATTTTCAGGCTCTAAAGCCTTGAAACTAAAGGGCTGGCAAGCTGCCACTAAAAATTTCAAAAAAACCCCTCAAGCAAAGCCTCTTCACGACGATAACTATTACGTAGGTTCTCTAGGCCACACCCGGCGGTTGCCAGGGCCGGAAGCCGCAGTATCCATCCAACGAGGATTTCGTCATGGCTTTAACCGTAAACACCAACCTTGCTTCGCTGAACGTTCAGAAGAACCTGACTAACGCTTCCAACGCTCTGCAGAATTCGATGCAACGCCTGTCTTCCGGCCTGCGTATCAACAGTGCAAAAGACGACGCAGCTGGCCTGCAGATTTCCAACCGTCTGACCAGCCAAATCAACGGCCTGGGCACTGCCATCAAGAACGCCGGTGACGGTATCTCCATCGCGCAAACAGCTGAAGGCGCGATGCAGGAATCCACCAACATCCTGCAGAAAATGCGTACCCTGGCCCTGGCCTCCGCGAACGGTTCGCCAAGCGCCGATGACCGTAAGTCGAACAACGCCGAGTACTCGGCTCTGACTTCCGAGCTGTCGCGTATCGCTAGCACCACTACCTTCGGTGGTCGTAACCTGCTGGACGGTTCTTTCGGTACTACCGCTTTCCAGGTCGGCGCTAACGCCAACCAGACCATCAACATGACTCTGGGTGACGTATCGGCTAACAACATCGGCTCCCAGCAGCTGAAAAGCGTGGCCATCGCGCCAAGCCTGGCCGGTGTGACCGGTGGTGCCATCGCTGTTACCGGTGGCGGCCAAACCGCTAACATCACTACCGTTAATGGCCAGTCTGCAAAAACTACCGCTTCCCAGCTGAACGGTATTATTGGCGGTCTGTCGGCTACTGCCAGCACTGAAGCCAAGTTCACTGTAAACACTGCAGCGATCACTGGTGCTGCGCCAGGCACTGCGAACTTCACCATCAAGGTAGGCGCTGGTGCCGCAGTCAACATGGTCGGCGTAACCGACAGTGCTGGCCTGGCTGACCAACTGAAGTCCAACGCCGCCAAACTGGGCATCAGCGTTAACTTCAACGCCACTACCAACAGTCTGGAAGTAAAATCCGACTCTGGCGAAAACATCACCCTGAACGCTGGTGACGCCAGTGCCATCGCCGGTATCTCGGTTCAGGCCAAAGACGGTTCCGGTGCCTACGGCGCTGGCGTTGCTGCCGCTGCCACAGCAGTTCAAGTAACTGGCGCAGTTTCCCTGAACTCCACCAGCAGCTACTCGATGAACGGCGCTGGTGCAACTGGCCTGTTCGTTGCTGCCGGTACTACCGTTAGCTCGGCCAAAACCGTGGTCAGCAACACTGACGTGACCACCGCTGCCAACGCACAAAACGCTGTTGACGTGATCTCGCAAGCGATCGCCAACATCGACTCCCAGCGTGCTGACCTCGGTGCCGTACAAAACCGTTTCGACAGCACCGTGTCGAACCTGCGCAGCATCTCGGACAACTCCACTGCTGCTCGTGGCGTGATCCAGGATGTCGACTTCGCGTCGGAAACTGCTCAGCTGACCAAGCAACAAACCCTGCAACAGGCTTCCACCGCGATCCTGTCCCAGGCTAACCAGCTGCCTTCCGCTGTACTGAAGCTGCTTCAGTAATATCAGCGCTTGGTGACTGACGGAAGGGCGCGTTTACGTGCCCTTTCGTCTTTTCCGTGATGAGGAGATTTAGCATGGACATGAGCGTCAAGTTGAACCTGTCGTATCCAGCCGCTGCCCCTCAAGGTGCAACGCCGACCGTCACTGTCAAACAGGAACAGCCCAAGGCTGAGCCCGTCGCGCAATCGGGCTCCGAGCCCAAGCGTGACGATCTCGAAAAGGCCGTGACCGATATTCGGGAATTCGTCCAGGCTGCCCAGCGCAAGCTGGATTTCACCATTGATGATTCCACCGGCCGAGTCGTGGTCAAGGTCATCGCCACCGAAACCGGTGACGTGATTCGCCAGATCCCTTCGGAAACCGCTTTGAAGCTTGCACAGAGCCTGACGGATGCCAGCAGCTTGCTGTTTGACGCCAAGGCTTGAGCTGGCATGAATTTTGTTGTTGTCGCTGGTTAAGGCGCTCTTAGTCAAGAAAACGGCAGCCACTGGATAAGGAGAGAGATGATGGCGGGTTCAACGGTTAGCGGTATTGGTTCGAACATCGATACCCAGGCGATCGTGAAGTCTTTGGTCGATTCCGAAAGGGCGCCGAAGCAGACACAGATCAACAGCCAGACGCTGAAAGCGACTACCTCGCTGTCGTCTATCGGCAAAATCCAGGCGGCGCTGGACGCGTTTCGTGGTGCATTGGACAACATGAAGACGACCGCCAGCTTCAATGGACTGACCGGTTCGTCCTCCGATGAAAAAGTAGCCACTGTCACCACCGGCAATGGCGCGGCGGCCGGCAGTTTCTCGCTGTTGGTCACTCAGTTGGCGACGGCATCGAAGATTTCGAGCAAGGTTTATGCTGGCGGCGCTTCGACAGTAATCAACGGAGGCGCGACGCCGACCACCCTGAGCATCAAGCAGGGCAGCAACACTTTCGACGTGAGTATCCCAGCCGGCTCGACACTGCAGCAGGTTCGTGACTCGATCAACTCGCAGTATGCCAACCAGGGCTTGAGTGCCAACATTCTGACCGACGCCAGCGGCTCTCGACTGGTGCTGACGTCGACCACCACCGGTATCGGTACGGACCTGACCTTGTCGGGCAGCTCGGGCCTGGAAACTGGTACTTCGGTCCTCGCCCCGCCGCAGAACGCCAAGTACACCCTTGACGGTTTGGTGATGCAATCCAAGACCAACACCATCGCCGATGCCGTGAGTGGGGTTACCGTCAAGCTGACGGGTGTTTCTCCGACCGCAGCCGGTGCTTCTGCGCCGACAGCGAGCACCATTACCGTAGCCGCCAGCAGCGCGACGCTGAAGTCTTCGGTCAAAGGCTTTGTCGATACCTACAACGCATTGATCAAGGCGGCCAACGCCGAAACCCAGGTCACTACCAACGCCGATGGTTCGGTGACGTCCGGCGCCCTGACCGGCGATGCATCGCTGCGTTCGCTGGTGTCTGCGGTACGCACCGAGCTGAACGCAATGTCGGGCACGGGCCAGATGAAAGCGTTATCCCAGTTTGGCGTGCAGACTGACCAGAAAACCGGCACCCTGACGATCGACGACAAGCGGTGGGATGCTGCGGTTTTGACCAATGCCGCCGACATCAACGCTATCTTCACCGGCGACACCGGTTTGCTGGCACGCATGAAATCTGCGACCGACAGCTTCGCCCTGAGCAAGACCGGGGTGTTCGCCGCGCGCTCGGCGAGCCTGACCGACAGTCTGAACGACTTGAAAAAGCAACAGGACAGCCTCAATTCGCGTATGACCAGCCTGCAAGCGAGTCTGGCGGCCAAGTACAACGCCATGGACTCCCTGGTAGCCAAGCTGCGGGCGCAGAGCACCAGCATCATGACCACGCTCAATGCACTGAACAATCCGAAATCCAACTGATCCGGATCGCATAAAAAAACCCAGGCCTGCTGTCATTACAGCGCCTGGGTTTTTTTCTTGGATAGCGGGGCCGGGTTAAAGTTTTGTGGCGACCAGTCGACATATTGGTCAGAGAAAACCCATTTTCAGTTATTGTCTGTCACGAGGTAGAAACATGAATCCCATGAGAGCCCTTCGCCAGTACCAGAAGGTCAATTCCCATGCTCAGATCTCTGAAGCCAATCCTCATCGCCTGGTTCAGTTGCTGATGGAGGGTGGGCTGGACCGCATGGCTCAAGCCAAGGGCGCAATGGAGCGGGGTGACATCGCACTCAAGGGATTGATGCTCGGCAAGGCCGTTGACATCATCATCGGTCTGCGTGACGGTCTGAACCCGGAGAAGACCGAAGACCCGGCTTCGCTCCAGCAGCTCGACAACTTGTACGCCTACATGATGACGCGTCTGATGGAAGCCAACCGCAACAACGATGCAGCGATCATCGACGAAGTATCGGGTCTGCTCGATACCCTGAAAAGCGGCTGGGATGCAATTGCAAACCAATAGGCCTGCGGGTCTGAGGATAGTGCCATGAGTCAAGCACTGCAGCGGATTGAAGAAACGCGCGAAGCCCTGGTTGACGCCTTGGCGGCGCGTAATTGGGATGCGATCGGCGAACTGGATGTGGCTTGTCGCGAATGCGTTGATGAGGTGCTAAGCGAAGCGCCGATCGACGAAGAAGCGTTGCGGACCAATTTGGAGAGCCTGTTGTCGGTGTACAAGGATTTATTGACGGCGACGATGGGAGAGCGCCAAGCGATAGTTGATGAGATGTCGCAGATCCATCAAGCACAGAACGCGGCAAAGGTTTACCATCTGTTTGGTTAATTAATCCCCGGTTAATCCAAACTTAGTGCGCCATAAATTTGACTGTGCACGGTTTTTTGACTTAACTAGTGGCTGGTTGAACATTTCAGGCGTCTACAGGCATCAACGTGTCTGCAAGCGTCTAGCTTGCCCCCTCATTTCGGGCATTGAGTTGACTAGGGAAGTTGCTATTGCATGTGGCGTGAAACCAAAATCCTGCTGATTGATGACGATAGCGTCCGCCGCCGCGACTTGGCGGTGATATTAAATTTTCTTGGCGAAGAAAATTTACCCTGCGGTAGCCATGACTGGCAGCAGGCTGTCGGCTCATTGTCGTCAAGTCGTGAAGTGATCTGTGTCCTCATCGGGACAGTCAATGCTCCTGGCGCACTTACGGGCTTGTTAAAGACACTCTCCACCTGGGATGAGTTCCTTCCGGTTTTGTTAATGGGCGATAATTCTTCCGTTGACTTGCCAGAAGACCAGCGTCGCCGAGTGCTTTCGACCCTCGAAATGCCACCCAGCTACAGCAAGTTGCTCGACTCCCTGCACCGTGCCCAGGTCTATCGCGAGATGTACGACCAGGCCCGCGAGCGCGGTCGTCATCGCGAACCCAATCTTTTCCGCAGTCTTGTCGGCACCAGTCGGGCGATTCAACACGTCCGTCAGATGATGCAGCAAGTCGCCGACACCGATGCCAGTGTGCTGATCCTCGGTGAATCCGGGACCGGCAAGGAAGTGGTCGCGCGCAACCTGCACTATCACTCCAAGCGTCGTGACGCGCCGTTCGTACCGGTCAACTGCGGGGCGATCCCTGCCGAGTTGCTGGAAAGCGAACTGTTTGGCCACGAGAAGGGTGCCTTCACCGGGGCAATCACCAGCCGAGCCGGGCGTTTCGAACTGGCCAATGGCGGCACGCTGTTCCTCGATGAAATCGGTGACATGCCGTTGCCGATGCAGGTCAAGTTGCTGCGCGTATTGCAGGAACGCACCTTCGAGCGCGTGGGCAGCAACAAGACCCAGAGCGTCGATGTGCGGATCATCGCGGCGACCCACAAGAACCTCGAAAGCATGATCGAGGTCGGCACCTTCCGCGAAGACTTGTACTACCGCCTGAACGTATTCCCGATCGAGATGGCGCCGCTGCGCGAACGTGTCGAAGACATCCCGTTGCTGATGAACGAGTTGATCTCGCGCATGGAGCACGAGAAGCGTGGTTCGATCCGTTTCAACTCGGCGGCGATCATGTCGCTGTGCCGCCACGGCTGGCCGGGCAACGTCCGCGAGCTCGCCAACCTGGTGGAACGCATGGCGATCATGCATCCGTACGGGGTGATCGGCGTGGTCGAGCTGCCGAAGAAATTCCGTTACGTCGACGATGAGGACGAGCAACTGGTCGACAGCCTGCGCAGCGATCTTGAAGAGCGGGTGGCCATCAACGGTCATACTCCGGACTTCTCGGCCGGCGCCATGCTGCCACCGGAAGGTCTGGACCTGAAGGACTACCTCGGTGGTCTGGAACAAGGGCTGATTCAGCAGGCGCTGGATGATGCCAATGGCATCGTTGCGCGCGCCGCCGAACGCCTGCGCATTCGTCGCACCACGCTGGTGGAAAAGATGCGCAAGTACGGCATGAGCCGTCGTGACGGTGATGAACAGGCGGATGATTGACGCCTGTTTTTCAAGTCCTTCATTTGTAGGCGGTTTTTTTTAGGCACGGGTATTGCTACATCCCTCGCAACGTTCCGTTTAACTGACGGTCAGCCAAGCGAGAGAGCACAATGCCCCAAGCCGCCCAGATGTCTCCTGTCCCTGACGCTTCGGGACAACCGTCGTCCGTAGAGCAGGCGAGCCGGCTTGGCCTTGAGCAGGCGTTTGCACTGTTCAACCAGATGTCGAGCCAATTGACCGATTCCTACAGCATGCTCGAAGCCCGAGTCACCGAGCTCAAGGGTGAGCTGGCGGTGGTCAGCGCTCAGCGCATGCAGGAGCTGGCGGAAAAAGAACGCCTGGCCAACCGGCTGCAAAACCTCCTCGATCTGTTGCCCGGCGGCGTCATCGTCATCGACGCCCAAGGCATCGTGCGCGAAGCCAACCCCGCTGCCTGCGAGCTGCTCGGTCTGCCCCTTGAAGGCGAGCTGTGGCGTCATGTCATTGCCCGCTGCTTTGCGCCCCGTGAAGACGACGGTCACGAAATCTCGCTCAAGGACGGTCGGCGTTTGTCGATCTCTACTCGCTCGCTGGATGCCGAGCCCGGTCAGTTGGTGTTGCTCAACGACCTGACTGAAACCCGTCATCTGCAAGATCAGTTGGCCCGCCACGAACGTCTGTCGTCCCTCGGTCGGATGGTCGCTTCGCTGGCTCATCAGATTCGTACCCCCTTGTCCGCCGCCTTGCTCTACGCCAGTCATTTGACTGAGCAAGCGTTGCCGGTCGAGACCCAGCAACGTTTTGCCGGGCGCCTGAAAGAGCGTCTGCATGAGTTGGAGCATCAGGTTCGCGACATGCTGGTGTTTGCGCGCGGCGAGCTGCCGCTGACCGATCGCGTCACGCCCAAAATGCTGATGCAGTCGCTGCAGGCAGCAGCACTGACCCATGTGCAGGACCTGCCGATTCGCTGGCAGTGCGACAGTCACGCAGGTGAATTGCTGTGCAATCGCGACACGCTGGTCGGGGCGATCCTGAACCTGATCGAGAACGCCATCCAGGCCGGCGCCGGCGATGTGCGTTTGAAAGTTCATTTCTATACCCGTGACAACAACCTGCGTGTAGCGGTCAGCGACAGCGGTAGCGGCATCGATACGAAAGTACTGGCGCGTCTGGGTGAACCCTTCTTTACCACTAAAACCACCGGAACCGGCCTCGGCCTGACCGTGGTCAAGGCGGTGACGCGTGCTCATCAAGGAGAATTGCAGCTGCGCTCGCGGCTCGGTCGCGGCACGTGTGCGCAGGTGATCCTGCCACTTTTTTCTGGTGAAAAACCCAGCGCTCAGGGAGCGGAGTGAAGGACATGGCAATCAAGGTTTTACTGGTCGAGGACGACCGCGCGCTACGCGAGGCACTGGCGGATACACTGCTGCTCGCGGGGCACGACTACACGGCGGTAGGCTCGGCAGAAGAAGCGCTGGCGGCGGTCGGTAATGAGGCGTTCAACCTGGTGCTGAGTGACGTCAACATGCCGGGCATGGACGGTCATCAACTGCTCGGATTGCTGCGCACTCGTCAGCCGCAGCTGCCGGTGTTGCTGATGACGGCTCACGGCGCCGTGGAGCGGGCAGTCGATGCGATGCGCCAGGGCGCGGCGGATTATCTGGTCAAACCATTCGAGCCCAAGGCATTGCTCGATCTGGTGGCGCGTCATGCGCTGGGCAACCTCGGCGCGACCGAGGGCGAGGGGCCTGTAGCGTTCGAGCCGGCCAGTGCGCAATTGCTGGAATTGGCCGCACGGGTGGCGCGCAGTGATTCCACGGTGTTGATCTCCGGTGAGTCCGGGACCGGCAAAGAAGTACTGGCTCGGTACATTCATCAGCACTCCCATCGTGCCAGTCAGCCGTTCATTGCGATCAACTGCGCAGCCATCCCCGACAACATGCTCGAAGCCACGCTGTTCGGACACGAAAAGGGTTCGTTCACTGGCGCCATCGCAGCGCAGGCCGGCAAGTTCGAGCAAGCTGATGGCGGCACGATCCTGCTCGATGAAATCTCCGAAATGCCCCTGGGCCTTCAGGCCAAGTTGCTGCGGGTATTGCAGGAGCGCGAAGTCGAGCGAGTCGGCGCTCGCAAGCCGATCACGCTGGACATTCGAGTGGTCGCCACCACCAACCGTGACCTGGCCGGTGAAGTGGCGGCGGGGCGTTTTCGCGAAGACCTTTACTATCGCCTGTCGGTGTTTCCGCTGGCCTGGCGTCCGTTGCGCGAACGTACCGCCGACATCCTGCCGTTGGCCGAGCGTCTGCTGGCCAAGCACGTCAATAAAATGAAGCATGCCGCAGCGAGGCTGTCGCCCGAGGCGCAGGCGTGCCTGATTGGTTATCCGTGGCCGGGCAACGTGCGTGAGCTGGATAATGCGATCCAGCGTGCGCTGATTCTGCAGCAGGGTGGTTTGATTCAGCCGCAGGATTTCTGCCTGTCCGGGCCGGTCGCCTGTGCGCCGTTGCCGGCACTGGCTGCGACGCCAGTGCGGGCGGTTGAGATCGAATCCGAGTCGGCCGGGGCGCTGGGCGATGACCTGCGTCGCCGTGAGTTCCAGATGATCATCGACACCTTGCGCTCCGAACGCGGCCGTCGCAAAGAGGCCGCCGAGCGTTTGGGCATCAGTCCGCGCACCCTGCGTTACAAGCTGGCGCAGATGCGTGATGCCGGAATGGACGTGGAAGCTTATTTGTTCGCCACCTGAAAGTTGACGCAAGCAACACCGATCTAAATGTGGGAGCGGCGGTGCGACGATTCGACTTGCTCGCAAAAGCTGTAGACCAGCCAGCATCTCTGTTGAATGGAAAACCGTATTCGCGAGCAAGTCGAATCGTCGCACCGCCGCTCCCACATATGTTTTGCGGTGGTTCATGGTTGAGCAAAGCCCGGAATTGGCTTTTGTTTAGAGCGGCCACGGAGCTGGCACCCTTGTTGCTAACACCTCACTACCCGCCGAGTGAGTGTCAAAAAATTGCGGGTCGCCAAAGACGTAGCTCGTCAAAGAGAGAGACCATGAGCCAAGGTATTGAATTCAATCGATTGATGCTGGACATGCGTTCCATGCAAATGGATGCCATGTCTGCGTCGAAATCGACTGCCGCTGTTCCTGAAATGGGTGGCAGCAGCTTTTCCGACATGCTCGGTCAGGCCGTCAATAAAGTGAACGAGACGCAGCAGGCGTCCAGTCAGTTGGCCAGTGCCTTCGAGATCGGCAAGAGTGGCGTCGACCTGACGGACGTGATGATTTCCTCGCAGAAGGCCAGCGTGTCTTTTCAAGCGTTGACCCAAGTACGCAACAAGCTGGTTCAGGCATACCAAGACATCATGCAGATGCCGGTTTAAGGACGAATTGAGTCATGGCAGAAGCAGTCGCCGATAATGTTCCGGCCAAGGCCACTCCAATAGACGGCAAGCCGCCGCTGTTCGGGTTGTCCTTCCTGGAAAACCTCTCCGAGATGACCATGTTGCGTCAGGTAGGCCTGTTGGTCGGCCTGGCTGCGAGCGTGGCGATTGGCTTTGCCGTGGTGTTGTGGTCCCAGCAGCCGGACTACCGGCCTCTGTACGGCAGCCTTGCCGGTATGGACGCCAAACAGGTCATGGATACCCTGGCCGCAGCCGACATTCCCTATACCGTTGAACCGAACTCCGGTGCCTTGCTGGTCAAGGCCGATGACCTGTCCCGTGCGCGAATCAAACTCGCGGGCGCTGGTGTCACTCCCAGCGATGGCAACATCGGTTTTGAAATTCTCGACAAGGACCAGGGCCTGGGCACCAGCCAGTTCATGGAAGCGACCCGTTATCGTCGCGGTCTCGAAGGCGAACTGGCCCGCACCATTTCCAGCCTGAACAACGTCAAGGGTGCCCGCGTGCACCTGGCGATTCCGAAAAGTTCGGTGTTCGTGCGCGACGAGCGCAAGCCGAGCGCTTCGATTCTGGTGGAGCTGTACTCCGGCCGCTCGCTGGAGCCAGGCCAAGTGCTGGCGATCATTAACCTGGTGGCCACCAGCGTTCCCGAACTCAGCAAATCCCAGATCACTGTCGTCGACCAGAAGGGCAACCTGCTGTCGGATCAGGCGGAAAATTCCGAACTGACCATGGCCGGCAAGCAATTCGATTACAGCCGTCGCATGGAAAGCATGCTGACTCAGCGCGTGCACAACATTCTGCAACCGGTGCTGGGCAACGATCGCTACAAAGCCGAAGTCTCGGCCGATGTGGATTTCAGTGCCGTCGAGTCGACCTCCGAGCAATTCAACCCGGACCAGCCGGCGTTGCGCAGCGAGCAGTCGGTCAACGAACAACGTACCGCCAGCAATGGTCCGCAAGGTGTGCCGGGTGCTTTGAGCAACCAGCCGCCGTCGCCTGCCTCCGCACCGCAAACCACCGGTGGCGCTACCGCGTCGGCCGGCATGGTGCAGCCAGGCCAGCCACTGCTGGATGCCAACGGTCAGCAAATCATGGACCCGGCCACCGGCCAGCCTATGCTTGCACCGTACCCGGCGGACAAGCGTCAACAGTCCACCAAGAACTTTGAACTCGACCGTTCCATCAGCCACACCAAACAACAGCAGGGCCGTTTGAATCGCCTCTCGGTGTCGGTGGTGGTGGATGACCAGGTCAAGATCAACGCGGCCAACGGTGAAACCACCCGTGCGCCGTGGACCGCCGATGAATTGGCGCGCTTCACTCGCCTGGTACAGGACGCCGTCGGCTTCGACGCCAGCCGAGGCGACAGTGTCAGTGTGATCAACATGCCGTTCTCCGCCGAGCGCGGGGAAGTGATTGCCGAAATTCCGTTCTACTCCCAGCCGTGGTTCTGGGACATCGTCAAGCAAGTGCTGGGTGTCTTGTTCATCCTGGTGCTGGTGTTCGGTGTGCTGCGTCCGGTGCTCAACAACATCACCGGCGGCGGCAAAGACAAACAGCTGGCTGGTCTGGGCAGTGACGTCGAGTTGGGTGGCATGGGCGGACTGGACGGCGAACTGCGCAACGACCGCGTCAGTCTCGGTGGCCCGACCAGTATTCTGTTGCCGAGCCCGAGCGAAGGCTATGACGCACAATTGAACGCAATCAAGAGTCTGGTGGCAGAAGATCCGGGTCGCGTGGCCCAGGTCGTGAAAGAGTGGATTAACGCAGATGAGTGATAACCGAGCCGTTGCCGCCAAACTGACCAAGGTCGACAAAGCCGCGATTCTGCTGCTGTCCTTGGGTTCTACCGACGCCGCCCAAGTGCTGCGCCACATGGGGCCCAAAGAGGTCCAGCGTGTGGGTGTGGCCATGGCCCAAATGGGTAACGTGCACCGCGAGCAGGTCGAGCAGGTGATGAGTGAGTTCGTCGACATCGTCGGCGACCAGACCAGCCTCGGCGTCGGCTCCGATGACTACGTGCGCAAAATGCTCACGCAGGCCCTGGGCGAAGACAAGGCCAACGGCCTGATCGACCGCATCCTGCTGGGCGGCAACACCAGTGGCCTCGACAGCCTGAAGTGGATGGAGCCGCGCGCCGTCGCCGACGTGATCCGTTACGAGCACCCGCAGATCCAGGCGATCGTGGTGGCGTATCTCGATCCGGACCAGGCGGGTGAAGTGCTCGGCAACTTCGACCACAAGGTGCGTCTGGACATTATTCTGCGGGTCTCCTCGCTGAATACCGTGCAGCCTGCGGCCCTGAAAGAACTCAACCAGATTCTCGAGAAGCAGTTCTCCGGCAACTCGAATGCCTCGCGCACCACCCTGGGTGGCATCAAGCGTGCGGCGGATATCATGAACTTCCTCGACAGCTCGATCGAAGGTCAGCTGATGGACTCGATCCGCGAAGTCGACGAAGACCTGTCCGGTCAGATCGAAGACCTCATGTTCGTGTTCAACAACCTGTCCGATGTCGACGATCGCGGTATTCAAGCGCTGCTGCGCGAAGTGTCCTCCGACGTGCTGGTGCTGGCCCTCAAGGGTTCGGACGAGGGCGTCAAAGAGAAGATCTTCAAGAACATGTCCAAACGGGCGGCCGAACTGTTGCGCGACGACCTCGAGGCCAAAGGCCCGGTGCGCGTCAGCGACGTGGAAACCGCGCAGAAAGAAATCCTCACCATTGCCCGCCGTATGGCCGAAGCCGGAGAAATCGTTCTCGGCGGGAAGGGCGGCGAAGAGATGATCTAAGGTCACTATGTCGTCCAAACATGATGAGTCCAACACCGACCTGATCCGTGGCAAGGACGTCAGTGGTTTCGACGTCTGGTCGCTGCCCAGTTTCGATCCGTTCGTGCCGGAACCCGAGCCTGAGCCGGAACCCGAGCCGCCGGAAATGGAAGAAGTGCCGCTGGATGAAGTCCAGCCACTGACCCTCGAAGAACTCGAAAGCATTCGCCAGGAGGCCTACAACGAAGGCTTCGCCACGGGCGAAAAAGAAGGTTTCCACAGCACCACGCTCAAGGTCCGTCAGGAAGCCGAGGTGGCCCTGGCCGCCAAGATTGCCGCTCTGGAGCAACTGATGGGCCATCTGTTCGAGCCTATCGCCGAGCAGGACACCTTGATCGAAAAGTCCCTGGTCGACCTGGTGCAGCACATTACCAAACAGGTGATTCAGCGCGAACTCGCCATCGACTCGACGCAGATCGAACACGTCATGCGCGAGGCCCTCAAGCTCTTGCCGCTGGGTGTGGGCAATGTGCGGCTGTACATCAATCCGCAAGATTTCGAACAGGTCAAAGCCCTGCGCGAACGCCATGAAGAAACCTGGCGCATCGTCGAGGACGAGGCGTTGTTGCCCGGCGGTTGCCGGGTCGAGACTGAACACAGTCGTATCGACGCCACGGTCGAAACCCGCGTTGGGCGGGTCATGGACAAGCTGTTCGATCAGTTGCACGAACAGGCCTTGCACCCGGCCAAACCGGATCTGAGCCTGGAACTGCCGATCAGCGACAAGCCAGCGGTCTCGCCGGTCGAACCTGAACTGGACGTTACCGATGCGCCTTGATCGCACCAGCTTCGCCAAGCGCCTCGGCAGCTACGCCGAGGCCACGGAACTGGAAGGCGCGCCGATCCTTGAAGGCCGCTTGCTGCGCATGGTCGGCCTGACCCTCGAAGCCGAGGGTTTGCGAGCCGCCATGGGCAGCCGCTGCATGGTCATCAACGACGACAGTTATCACCCGGTGCAGGTCGAAGCCGAAGTCATGGGCTTCTCCGGCAGCAAGGTGTTTCTGATGCCGGTCGGCAGCGTTGCCGGCATCGCTCCCGGTGCCCGTGTGGTTCCTCTGGCTGATACCGGCCGCTTGCCGATGGGCATGAGCATGCTCGGGCGGGTACTTGATGGCGCCGGTCGCGCGCTGGACGGCAAGGGTGGGATGAAGGCCGAAGATTGGGTGCCGATGGACGGCCCGACCATCAACCCGCTCAAGCGCGAACCAATAAGCGAGCCGCTGGACGTTGGCATTCGCAGCATCAACGGTTTGTTGACGGTCGGTCGCGGTCAGCGTTTGGGTCTGTTCGCCGGTACTGGCGTGGGCAAGAGTGTGCTGCTGGGCATGATGACCCGCTTCACCGAGGCCGACATCATCGTCGTCGGGCTGATCGGTGAGCGGGGTCGTGAAGTTAAAGAATTCATCGAGCACATCCTCGGTGAAGAAGGCCTCAAGCGTTCGGTCGTGGTGGCGTCCCCGGCGGACGATGCGCCGCTGATGCGTCTGCGCGCGGCGATGTACTGCACGCGAATTGCCGAGTATTTCCGCGACAAGGGCAAGAACGTCCTGTTGCTCATGGACTCCCTGACCCGTTTCGCCCAGGCTCAGCGGGAAATCGCTCTGGCGATCGGCGAGCCGCCAGCGACCAAGGGCTATCCGCCATCGGTGTTCGCCAAACTGCCGAAACTGGTGGAGCGGGCCGGTAATGCGGAGAAGGGCGGCGGTTCGATCACCGCGTTCTACACCGTACTCTCCGAAGGCGATGATCAGCAGGATCCGATTGCCGACGCCGCACGAGGCGTGCTCGACGGGCACATCGTGCTGTCCCGGCGCCTCGCCGAGGAAGGTCATTACCCGGCCATCGATATCGAAGCGTCCATCAGCCGGGTCATGCCGTCGGTGGTTACGCCGGAACACATGATGCGCGCCCAGTATTTCAAGCAACTGTGGTCGCGGTATCAGCAGAGTCGCGACTTGATTAGCGTCGGCGCCTATGTGGCCGGTGGTGATCGGGAAACCGACCTGGCGATCTCCCTGCAGCCGCAGCTGGTGAAATACCTGCGCCAGGGCCTGAACGACAGCATCAGCCTGGGCGAAAGCGAAGCCTATCTCGGCACGATTTTCGCTCCTGCGGCCGGCGGCTAACCGGCCATGGCCCAGAGCCGAGCCTCGCGTCTGGCCCCCGTGGTCGAAATGGCCGAAAAGGCCGAGAAAACCGCGGTCCTGCGTCTGGGGCACTTTCAGGGGCAAGTCCGTCTGGCCGAAAGCAAGCTCGCCGACCTCGAAGCCTTTCGTCTCGATTATCAAGAGCAATGGATCGTGCGCGGCAGCAGTGGCGTGTCTGGCCAATGGCTGCTGGGTTATCAAGGCTTCCTGGCGCAACTGGGGACCGCCATCGACCAGCAGCGACAAAGCCTGGTATGGCATCAAAACAACCTGAACAAGGCGCGGGAATCCTGGCAACAGGCGTTTGCACGGGTCGAAGGCTTGCGCAAACTGGTGTTGCGCTACATGGATGAGGCGCGGCGGCTGGAAGACCGGCGTGAGCAAAAGCTGCTGGATGAGTTGTCCCAGCGGTTGCCGCGTCAGGATCCTTATTGAGTGGTGCCTTCGAAAAGATCGCAGCCTGCGGCAGCTCCATTGACTGCGTGCAAACCCGGTTCTGTAGGAGCTGCCGCAGGCTGCGATCTTTTGATCTTGCTCCAGCCCCAGCCAAGTGCTAAACCTTGTACACGTACGTTCACCAATGACAAGGAAGCCGTTAAATGCCAGTTGTTACAGAAGTCTCCCAAGATGGGCAAAAGCTGACGATATCGGTCAAGGGACGATTCGATTTCGCCAAGCATCAGGAATTTCGCGAGTCCTACGAAAATCTTCAGCCAAAACCCGAGTCCTTCGAAGTAGATCTGAAAGACGCCACCTACCTCGACAGTTCAGCGCTCGGCATGCTGTTGCTACTGCGTGATCACGCTGGCGGCGAGAATGCCGAGATCACGTTGACCAACGCTAATGCAGATGTGCGCAAGATCCTCGCCATCTCCAACTTCGAACAAATCTTCGACGTGGCGTGACCGCCATGCAGTCCTTGTTCGAACCGCTGACGATCCTGATCGCCGAAGACAGCGCGGCCGATCGCATGCTGCTGTCGACCATCGTTCGTCGTCAGGGGCATGAGGTGCTGACGGCCGCCAACGGTGCCGAAGCCGTTGACGCGTTTCGCCAGCAGCGACCGCAACTGGTGCTCATGGACGCGATGATGCCGGTGATGGACGGTTTCGAGGCGGCGCGGCAAATCAAGGTGTTGGCAGGGGAAACCCTGGTGCCGATCATCTTCCTCACCTCGCTGACCGAAAGCGAAGCGCTGGCCCGCTGTCTGGAGGCCGGGGGCGACGACTTTCTGGCAAAACCCTACAACCAGGTGATCCTCGCCGCCAAGATCAAGGCGATGGACCGCTTGCGGCGGTTGCAGGCCACGGTGTTGCAGCAGCGCGACCAGATCGCCAGGCACCACGAGTACCTGCTCAACGAGCAGCGGGTGGCCAAAGCCGTGTTCGACAAGGTGGCCCACTCCGGCTGCCTGAGTGCACCGAATATTCGCTACCTGCAATCGCCCTATGCGTTGTTTAACGGCGATCTGCTGCTGGCCGCGTTTACCCCGGCCGGCGACATGCACGTGCTGCTCGGCGATTTTACCGGTCATGGTTTGCCGGCCGCGGTCGGTGCCATGCCCCTGGCCGAAGTTTTCTATGGGATGACCGCCAAGGGTTACGGCCTGGCCGAAACCCTGCGCGAGATGAATGCCAAGCTCAAGCGCATCCTGCCGGTGGACATGTTCTGTTGTGCAACGCTGCTGTGCCTGAGTTTTCAGCGACGCTCGGTGGAGGTCTGGAACGGCGGAATGCCGGACGGTTACCTGCACAGCATCGCCAGCGGTGAGCGCACGCCGCTGACGGCTCGGCATTTGCCGCTCGGCGTGCTGAGCCCGCAATCCTTTGATGACCGCACCGAGGTGTTTCCGATGGCGGTCGGGGATCGGGTCTTCCTGTTGTCCGACGGGGTGATCGATACCTGCGATGCCAACGAACAGTTATTTGGTGTGGAGCGATTGCAGCAGGTGTTTTCGGCCAATCGTCAGCCTGATGAGTTGTTCGAAGAGATCGAGCAGGCGTTGCGGGACTTTCGCGGCGAGGCCCGTGATGACGTGAGCATGGTCGAGGTCAGTCTGCTGGAGGCCGCACAACTGAGCCCGCCGGCGCTGGTGTATTCCGACAGTGGTCAGTCCTGCCCGCTGGACTGGTCAGTGAGTTTCGAATTTCGCGCCGCCACGCTCAAACGCTTCAATCCGCTGCCGTATCTTCTGCAATTGCTGCTTGAGGTCCACGGTCTGCGGGCCCAGAGCGGGGCGCTCTACAGTGTTTTGGCCGAACTGTATTCCAATGCCCTGGAGCATGGAGTGCTGGGGCTGGATTCGAGTCTCAAGCGCGATGCCTCGGGTTTCACCCGCTATTATCAACAGCGCAATACACGCCTGGACGCGTTGCAGGACGGCTTCGTGCGGGTGCATTTGCAGGTGACACCCAAGGGCGAGGGCGGGTGCCTGACTGTTCGGGTTGAAGACAGCGGCAAGGGTTTCGATGTAGCGCGGGTGATGGAGCTGCCCGTCGATGGTGTCCGTCTGTCGGGACGTGGCGTCAGTCTGATCCGTCAGCTGGGCCACAATGCGAGTTGGTCCGACAATGGTCGAATTGCCCGCGTGGAGTTTTTCTGGGAGGCTCTGGCATAATCCACGCATTCTTGATCAAGGAGTGAGCAAGTGGCTGACACACACCTGGACCGCGACGTGCTGAACGCGTTGCAAGAGGTCATGGAGGATGAGTATCCGACGTTGCTGGATACCTTTCTCGCCGATTCCGAAGAGCGTTTACGCATCTTGCGAGAGGCTGAAGATGCTGCGCAACTCATGAATGCAGCCCATAGTTTCAAGGGCAGCAGCAGCAACATGGGCGCCATTCGCCTGGCTGAGTTGTGCCATGAGTTGGAGCAGCGCGCCAAGCAAAAAAACCTCGCTGGCATCGAAAAGCTGATCGGGGAAATTGATGACGAATTTGCCATTGTCCGACCTCTCTATGAGGCGGAGCGTCAGCGTTCTCTCTCTGCCAATGAGACCGTCCGGCGCTTTTAGCGCCTGTCACTCAAACCTGGCGCGACCTTTGCAATAATCTCCGTCAACTGTACCTACGATCCCAGTGCAGCGGAGACCGTTCCATGCCCGTTACCCCCAATATGCTTCTTCAGGCCGCCGCGCAGGCCAAGACTCAAGCCGCTTGCGCCAATACACCGGCGCTGGCCGCTGAGCCTGGGGACAAGGCATCCAGCTTCGCTCAGGTCTACGCCGATCAAGCCCGGAACAAACCCTCTGCGGTGGGTGATGGATCGGCCAAGCCGATACGAGATAAAGCGTCGGACAGCCCCGACAAAAAGGACGTCAGCAACGACACGTCTGCCGCCCCGGAACCTGCGGTTGCCGATAGCGGCAAATCCTTGCCCGCCGATAAGCCGGCGCAGGTTGAGGACGAGGCTGCCAGCGATGACGGCTCGGATACTGCGCAGACGCCGGTTGCCGATGCCGCGCCCGTTGACCCGACGCTGGATCCTGCGTTGATGCAGGCAGTACAACCTGCGGTGCCAGCGCCGGTACCGGCAGCTCCGCCCGTTGTAGTCGCCCCACAACCGCAGGTCGAGGTGGCTGTGACGGCGGCAACGACTCCGGTTGTTGCAAGCACTGACACCGATTTCGATCCCGAAGCCGATCCCCTCGACGCACTGCCTGCCGTGCGCATGGCCATGGAGCAGAGCGGGCACGTTTCCGCTTCCAGTCAGGCCCAGCCCAAAGCGGCACCGACCTCGGCCCAGGCCCAGGCCGACGGCGAGTCAACCTCGGCGCAGACCTTCGCCGCCGGCATGGCGAGCATGCTCGATGTGCAAGCCGACAAGGACAGCGCCGGCCAGGGCGGCGACAAGGCCTTTGGTGGTCTTATCGATGACGGTCTCAAGGACCTGAAGTCCGCGAGTAGCGATACTCGGGTCGACGATTTCGCCAACCGTCTGGCGGCACTGACCCAGGCGGCCACGCCGAAAACCGCGAACGCATTGCCGGTGAATCAACCGATCGCCATGCATCAGAGCGGCTGGACCGAAGAAGTCGTGAACCGGGTCATGTACCTGTCCAGTACCAATCTCAAGGCCGCCGACATCCAGTTGCAACCGGCCGAACTGGGGCGCCTGGACATTCGGGTGAACATGGTTCCGGATCAGCAGACCCAAGTGACGTTCATGAGCGCCCATCCAAGTGTTCGCGAAGCGCTGGACGGGCAGATGCATCGCTTGCGTGACATGTTTGCGCAGCAGGGGATGGGCCAGGTCGACGTCAATGTGTCCGACCAGTCCCGTGGCTGGCAGGGCCAGGGGCAGGAACAGGCTCAACAGGGTCAAGGGCAGGGTGGACGCACCAACGCCAGCGGTGGTCGCCTCGATTCGATGGACGAAGAGCTTCCGGCCAGCATTGCCGAAGTAGCGACCAGCGCGACCAGCGTGATTGGCTCCAGCGCCGTCGATTATTACGCCTGATAATTCGCGGCGCTCCCTAAAAGATCGCAGCCTTTGGCAGCTCCTACAGGATGTACACATTCCAATGTAGGAGCTGCCGAAGGCTGCGATCTTTTGATTTTCGGCCTCAACCAGCCACAGCCCATTTTCCTTCAGACACTTCTGGCATAACACTTGCTCTTGCCTTGCCGTGCGACTGTGAAAACCCGAATAGTGACGGATTATTGGCATGGCGAAGAGCGAAGCAGCAGTAAAAGACCCCGCAACCAAAGGCAAACTCAAGCTGATCATTGTGATCGTGGTGGCCCTGCTGCTGGCGATCGGTTTGTCCGTGGGAGCGACCTGGTTCTTCATGCACAGCGCCCAGAGCAAGCCTGCCGCCGCGGCTGAAACCGCCCCGGTCGGCAAGCAGCCAGCGATTTTCGAGCCCATGGCTCCAGCCTTCGTGGCCAATTACAACCAGAACGGCCGTCAGCGCTACATGCAGGTGAGCATCACCATGCAGGGTCGCGATCAGGCCGATCTGGAAGCGCTCAAAGTCCACATGCCTGTCATCCGCAATAACCTGGTCATGCTGTTCTCCGGGCAGGACTTCGCCACCCTGGCGTCGCCGGTCGGCCAGGAAATGTTGCGTCAGAAAGCCACGGCCAGCGTCCAGGAAGTGGCGCAGAAAGAACTCGGCAAAGTGGTCATCGAACAGTTGCTTTTCACTAATTTCGTACTGCAGTAGGAACACGACATGGCCGTGCAGGACCTGCTGTCCCAGGATGAGATCGATGCGCTGTTGCATGGCGTCGACGATGGTCTGGTACAGACCGATACCGCTGCTGAACCCGGCAGTGTCAAAAGCTACGACCTGACCAGTCAGGATCGCATCGTCCGTGGACGCATGCCGACCCTGGAGATGATCAACGAACGTTTCGCCCGTTACACCCGCATCAGCATGTTCAACATGCTGCGCCGCTCGGCAGACGTTGCCGTCGGTGGCGTGCAGGTGATGAAGTTCGGCGAATACGTGCACTCGCTGTACGTGCCGACCAGCCTCAACCTGGTCAAGATCAAGCCGTTGCGCGGCACCGCGTTGTTCATCCTCGACGCCAAACTGGTGTTCAAACTGGTGGACAACTTCTTCGGCGGCGACGGCCGTCACGCGAAGATCGAAGGGCGTGAATTCACCCCCACCGAATTGCGTGTAGTGCGCATGGTGCTGGAGCAGGCCTTCGTCGATTTGAAGGAAGCCTGGCAGGCGATCATGGAAGTGAACTTCGAGTACATCAACTCGGAAGTGAACCCGGCCATGGCCAATATCGTCGGCCCGAGCGAAGCGATTGTGGTGTCGACCTTCCACATCGAACTCGATGGCGGTGGCGGCGACCTGCACGTGACCATGCCGTACTCGATGATCGAACCTGTACGCGAAATGCTCGACGCCGGCTTCCAGTCGGACCTCGACGATCAGGACGAACGCTGGGTCAACGCCTTGCGCCAGGACGTGCTGGACGTTGACGTACCGATCGGTGCGACGGTTGCCCGTCGCCAGTTGCGCCTGCGGGACATTCTGCACATGCAGCCGGGGGACATTATCCCGGTCGAGATGCCTGAAGAGATGATCATGCGCGCCAACGGCGTGCCTGCGTTCAAGGTCAAGATGGGGTCGCACAAAGGCAACCTCGCGTTGCAAGTGATCGAGCCGATCGAGCGCCGCTGACCGGCGCTCCAAACCCCCTGTGCTTTTAACTGACGGCTCCTGATTGAATGGATGCCCGCCGAGGACAAATTGATGGCTAACGATATGAACACCCAGGACGACCAGGCGCTGGCCGATGAATGGGCTGCGGCCCTGGAAGAAACCGGCGACGCCGGGCAGGACGACATCGACGCCTTGCTGGCCGCCGACGCCGCCAGTTCGCCGTCCAACCGTCTGCCGATGGAAGAGTTCGGCAGCGTGCCGAAAAATAACGAACCGGTCACCCTGGACGGTCCTAACCTGGACGTGATTCTCGATATCCCGGTGTCGATTTCCATGGAAGTCGGCAGCACTGATATCAACATCCGTAACCTGCTGCAGCTTAACCAGGGTTCGGTGATCGAGCTCGATCGTCTGGCCGGTGAACCGCTGGACGTGTTGGTCAACGGCACGCTCATCGCTCACGGTGAAGTGGTAGTGGTCAACGAGAAGTTCGGCATCCGCCTGACTGACGTGATCAGCCCAAGCGAACGCATCAAGAAGTTGCGCTGAGTGAAAAAGGTTCTCGGGGTTTTGCTCGCCTTGCCGTTCAGCGTTCTGGCTGCCGAGCCGGTAGCGACCGCTACTGCGGCCGCTGCACCCGCGGTCAGCAGCGGTGTGGCGGGGCAATTAACGCAGTTGGTGTTCGGTTTGCTGCTGGTGCTGGGGTTGATCTTCTTCCTCGCCTGGTTACTGCGTCGGGTGCAACAGGCCGGACCAGCCGGCAAGGGGCAGGTGATCGAGCTGATCGGTTCCCGCGCGCTTGGCCCTCGCGACCGATTGATGCTGGTGCAGGTCGGCAACGAGCAGATTCTGCTTGGCTTGAGCCCCGGCACCATCACCGCGTTGCACGTGCTCAAGGAGCCGGTGCAAGTGCCCAGCGGTACTGAAAAATCGACCCCCGAGTTTGCCCAGCGCCTGATGGAGCTGATGGGCAAGGATCAGAAGGATAAGAAGTAATGGGTGCGCTACGCATCATCTTGACGCTGGCCCTGATGCTGGTCGCGCCACTGGCGTTCGCCGCCGATCCGTTATCGATCCCGGCAATCACCCTGGGCACCAATGCCGCCGGCGCTCAGGAATACTCAGTCAGTCTGCAAATCCTGCTGATCATGACGGCGCTGAGTTTTATCCCGGCGTTCGTCATGCTGATGACCAGTTTTACCCGGATCATCATCGTCTTTTCGATCCTGCGTCAGGCCCTCGGCCTGCAGCAGACACCGTCGAACCAGATCCTCACGGGCATGGCGCTGTTCCTGACCCTGTTCATCATGGCGCCAGTATTCGACCGCGTTAATCAGGATGCCTTGCAGCCGTATCTGGCGGAGAAACTCACCGCTCAAGACGCCGTGGCCAAGGCGCAGGTGCCGATCAAGGATTTCATGCTCGCCCAGACTCGCAGCAGCGATCTGGAGTTGTTCATGCGCTTGTCCAAACGCACTGATATCGCGTCGCCGGATCAGGCGCCGCTGACGATTCTTGTTCCCGCGTTCGTCACCTCCGAGCTGAAAACCGCGTTCCAGATTGGCTTCATGATCTTCATTCCGTTCCTGATCATCGACCTGGTCGTGGCCAGTGTGCTGATGGCCATGGGTATGATGATGCTCTCGCCACTGATTATTTCCCTGCCATTCAAGATCATGCTGTTCGTGCTGGTGGATGGCTGGGCGTTGATCATCGGTACGCTGGCGAGCAGCTTCGGCGGTGTATCGCCATGACGCCAGAAGTTGCGGTAGACATCTTCCGGGAAGCGCTGTGGCTGACCACCATGATGGTTGCCGTGCTGGTGATTCCGAGTTTGCTTGTGGGCCTGTTGGTGGCGATGTTCCAGGCCGCTACGCAGATCAACGAACAGACCCTGAGCTTCCTGCCGCGCTTGCTGGTGATGCTGGTGACATTGATCGTCGCTGGTCCGTGGCTGGTGCAGACCTTTATGGAATACATCCTGCAGTTGTACGGCAGTATTCCTCAGGTCATCGGCTAAACCATGTCGCTGCTCCAGCTGACCGATACCCAGATCAGTACCTGGGTGGCGACGTTCATGCTGCCGCTGTTTCGCGTCGGTTCGATGCTGATGGTCATGCCGGTTTTCGGTACGACGCTGGTGCCCAAGCGAGTGCGCCTTTATTTCGCTCTCGCGATCACGGTAGTGATTGCCCCCGGGTTGCCGCCGATGCCGCCGGTCAACGCGCTGGACTTGAGCGGGCTGCTGCTGATCGCCGAGCAGATCCTCGTCGGTGCAGTGCTGGGTTTCTCTTTGCAGCTATTCTTCCAGGCCTTCGTGGTCGCCGGGCAGATCGTCTCCATTCAGATGGGCATGGGCTTCGCTTCGATGGTCGACCCCACCAACGGCGTTTCGGTGGCGGTGATCGGGCAGTTCTTCACCATGCTGGTGACACTGTTGTTCCTGTCCATGAACGGCCATCTGGTGGTGTTCGAAATCCTCACCGAAAGCTTCACTACGCTGCCGGTCGGTAGCGGGTTGATGGTCAATCATTTCTGGGAGCTGGCCGGCAAGCTCGGCTGGGTCCTTGGTGCCGCGCTGTTGCTGGTGTTGCCGGCGATCACTGCGTTGCTGGTGGTCAACATTGCGTTTGGCATCATGACCCGGGCGGCGCCACAGCTGAACATCTTCTCCATCGGCTTCCCGCTGACCCTGGTGCTCGGGCTGTTCATCGTCTGGGTCGGGCTGGCGGACATCATCAATCAGTATCAACCGCTGGCCTCCGAGGCCTTGCAGTTGTTACGCGAACTGGCACGGGCGCGCTGAGTCATGGCTGAGAGCGAAAGCGGTCAGGACAAAACAGAAGACCCCACGGAGAAGCGCAAAAGGGAATCTCGCGAGAAAGGCGAAATTGCGCGCTCCAAAGAGCTCAACACGCTGGCGATCATGTTGGCGGGTTCCGGTGCGCTGTTGATTTTCGGCGGGGCGCTGGCGCAAGACTTGATGGAATTGATGCGGCAGAATTTCTCCCTGTCGCGTGAAGTCATTCTCGATCAGCGCTCCATGAGCACTTACCTGTTGAGTTCAGGGTTGACAGCCTTGCTGGCGATTCAGCCGATCATGATTACCCTGGTGCTGGCAGCGTTGATCGGGCCGATCTCCCTGGGTGGATGGCTATTCGCGGCGGGTTCCCTGGCACCGAAATTCAGTCGGATGAACCCTGCCGCCGGCCTCAAGCGAATGTTTTCGTTCAAGGCGGTGGCGGAGCTGCTTAAGGCGTTCGCGAAGTTTTTGATCATCCTGGCCGTGGCCCTGCAGGTGTTATCGTCAGACATCGATGACCTGATACGCATCGCCCACGAACCGTTGGAGCTGGCAGTCATTCACTGCCTGCAGGTTGTGGGCTGGAGTACGTTATGGATGTCCTGTGGGTTAATCATCATCGCCGCGGTGGACGTGCCGGTGCAGCTTTGGGAAAGCCACAAGAAACTGCTGATGACCAAGCAGGAAATTCGTGACGAGCATAAGGATCAGGAAGGGCGCCCGGAGGTCAAGCAACGGATTCGCCAGCTGCAGCGCGAAATGTCCCAGCGCCGGATGATGGCGGCGATTCCCGACGCCGATGTGGTGATCACCAACCCGACTCACTACGCCGTAGCGCTCAAGTACGATCCGGAAAAGGGTGGGGCGCCGATGCTGATCGCCAAGGGCAGCGACTTCCTGGCCTTGAAGATCCGTGAAATCGCTGTGGCCAACGAAGTGCTGCTGCTTGAGTCGCCGGCACTGGCGCGTTCGATCTACTACTCCACCGAACTTGACCAGGAAATCCCCGGCGGGCTCTACCTTGCCGTCGCCCAGGTGCTCGCTTACGTCTACCAGATCCGCCAGCACCGCGCCGGCAAGGGCAAGCGCCCGGATCCGCTCAAGGACGATTTGCCGATTCCGCCGGATTTGCGGCGCGATTCCTGAGAGCCACCGTCCGTCCGAAAGCGCTGTGTACCTGTTATTTCTGACAGTAGACACACTTCCTCTTAAACGTTGTCATGGCCTTGGGAATTCTCCCGTTCGATGTCCTTGCTGTGGTCGTTCAATGAGTGGATTGAGCACTATGGATGGACGTTCATTCAGGCATCAGAGGTTACGGTCATGGCAGAGCGTGAATACAGAAAGCTTCAGGGGATGGCGTTGGAATTTGTTTCGGGAGTCCTGGAAGAGGATCGGCTCGAGCGCACGATCAGCTACTCGGCTACGTTCGACATGGCGCTGGACTTTACGCATTTTGTGCAGATGGCCAATGCATATATTCCGGGGTACCTGAACAGCCCTATCAATGCGATTCGACCCGAGCTGGACGGGTTCGGCTACCACTATGCTTACAATTACTTCTTCGATGCTGCTGGTAATGTTGGTGATAACCGCGCGTTGTTCGATGTCTTCACGTCCCCCCGTTTTTACATGGATCAATGGTCAAGTGGAGGGCTGGAGGAGCGTTATCACAAACCCCAATTCAACGTGGCCGATGGCCGTTTGCAGGTTGTCTCGCGCAAGGACTTTCGTTGGGAGAACACGCGTGAGATCAGCGTCGAGGACCTGCCGGTCATTCGCTTTCAATGGGCGCTTAATCTCATGCTGGGGCACAACCTTTCTGGTCAGAAAGCGCCTTCATCCGTCGTGGTGCTCGGTTATGCAGAGGAGGATTTTGTAGAGGTGGAAGGTCTTCAAATGCACAGAGGTACGCGGTACATGGTCGGCAAGGCGCTTCATTTCGGTCCGATCCACAAAGAGCAGATTCTGACGGCGCGTTGATCCATATTTGCAATCCATTGCGTTTGTAGCAGCTGCCGAGCCTGCGAGGCTGCGTCCGAGAACGAAGTTCTCGCAAAGGTTTACGACTGCTTCGCAGCCGGACGCAGCCTCGCGGGCTCGGCAGCTGCTACAAAAGCTCAATGAAACCCTCTATTTCTTGTCTCTGCAAAAGTTGGAAGGCTTCTTGCGGTAGCGGCTCTGGAAATCCAGGGACAGACCACGTTCTCTAAAGCAAAGACTCAACGTCGAAATCAGTCGCTTTCTTCGGCCGTCCTGACTTGCCTCTTCTAACCCGTCGCCCCACCGCACCTTCAACCTCCGACTCAAATCTGGATCCACCAAGTATGTAATTACCGTTAGTAGACGATCGGATCTGATCCACCAAACCTGGGTCGAGTTGACTTTTGAAAAGCTCTCGATACGACGCCGTCCGCGGTAACCCCGTCTCACCCAGCGCGTTGTATTGCGCATGAGGCGTGATAAACCTTGACTCTTCTCCCTGCGCAGTGGCTCGATAACTCGTCCAACGATACTCGGCTGGATGCTCCACGATCCCCGCCCTGACCGGGTTCATTTCGATATAGCGATAGCAGGCTAATACGTAACTGTCCTCCTGCACCAGGCAGGAACTGAAACGGCCTTCCCACAGGGTTCCGGTTCTCTGATATGTGCGATTGACGTATTGGACATAGCGTTGACCAAGCCCCTTCATCAGCAAGCTTGCTCCTGCAGGATGACTTGGCGTCAATAGCAGATGGACATGGTTGGTCATCAGGCACCACGCATGGGTCTCACAGGCCTGCTTTCTCGCCTGCTCGGCCAAGTGCTCCAGGTAAAAGAGGTAATCCTCTTGTGAGTAGAAACAGGCCGAGCGGTTATTCCCTCGCTGAATCAGATGCAGAGGGATTCCTGGCATCACTAAACGAGCTCTACGCGGCATATGGAAATTCCTTTTTCCAGTTCATGGCACTTGAAGCCTAGCCAAAATCGGAGAAAACGTGTCCCTGGATTTTCCTCGATCTGATGGACGTGACTGGGCGGCGGTTGCGGGCGCAGATGGTGTCATAAACCAAAACGGGCGACCTCAGGGGACGCCCGTTTTTTGGGTTGATACCTGCTGCGCCTTCCGCGCATGAAGCGACAGACCACGATTAATATCGTGGTCTGTCCCCAGATTTTCCTAGAACTGCAGGGTAAGTGGACTTTTAGTCTTGGCTTGAGACCGGCTAATGGGGGGGCCCGGATTTCGCGAAAGCTGCCTTATCTGCTTCATTGCCAGCCTCAGCGGACGCTATGACTTCAGCGCTGCGTCCGACGGGTTGGGTTGTCCAGCACCAGGTTCACCTCGATCAGTTTTTGGCGACAAATCTGAGGCGGATATTGTCGAGTTTTACAATACCTTCGAAGATAAGCTTCAACTCGGACATACCTTTTTCGTCCATCAGCATAGGACGAGTGTAAACTCCCCAGCCGCTCGTGGGAGGCAGCTCCTCCCATCCTCCCCAACCGTCCCGCTGGACCGCCACTATCGTGATCGGGGCAGACTCATAGCTAAAGCTGAGTTCATAGAGTTCGCCCGGTTTTATACCCTCGTATGTTTTCTGCATCGTTAAAAAAATCGAGGGGGACGCATGTTCGAGAAAATACCCCCCGCCCTCAAAAACAATCTTTGATTGATCCTCGGGGCTGAGTAACGTCCATCCTCCCCAATCGTAATTATCAAACGTCGTCAGATCATCCAGTACTGTCTGGACGGTATAAACCCTTGGTTGACATTCCACGGCGTCGGCCAGTGTCGCGCCCTGGTATAAACCCACCTTCAGCACCACCGTTAGCCTCGAATCCGCCTCACAGGCTCTTAACCATTCAACCTCAGCGGTATAGGTGAGACCTGAAGCCTGGTCATGCGTCGTCCCCACTAATTGGTCCTGCGTGCGTGTGGTGCCATTTTTCAATGTTTCTATATAGCTCAACCAGACAGGCAGGGCCGAACGCTGGAATGGCCAGCGCGCGCATAGTACTTTTGTCGTGTCTTTCAGCGCGCGGGTATACAGCGTTTTTCCGCTAAAATTTTCGATCAGCGGCATTGGCATGTCTTGTCGCTGCAGTGTGCCTATGGTCAATGGCAGCTCCTCGGATGGTTTCGGTTCGGCATTGCCGACGATCACCCCGTAACTGACCGCTACTGACTTTCCGAGGTCGTGACCCACCATACTGTTGGGCACGGGAATCGATTTCTCCCCCACGATACCGACTTCAATCGGCTCGGTGGTGTGTGTACCCCCGCCCGCCGTACCTTGCCAGGTCACGATCAGCTTTTGCTCCGATGTCATGCCGTCGTACTGGGGCACGACCACGGTCAGGGTGTCTTTGGCTGCGATCGGGTTCAGGTTGCTGCCATTGGCCTCTTTCACGCTCGGCGGGCCCAGCACCAACGCCGCCCCCACACTGAACTCCAACGCATTCGAATAACTGGTCCCACCGCCCACCGCCCGCTTGATCGAGTACGACGCCGCGACCGTCCCCCCTTCGTTGCCCTTGATCAGCTCCGCCTTGATGCTGAACGGCACTGGTTGGCCGGCAGTGAACGAGCTCAGCTTGACCCAATCGCTGGCCGGGCCGGTCTTGGAACCGACCCACTCATAGGTCACCACATCGTCCTTGACCGTATTCAGGTACTTGACGGTCAGCGTGGTGCCCGGCCGGTCCGGCGGGAGCACACCGTCGACGACGCCGTCCACTTCCGGCTCCGGCAGTTCCAGGCGCGGTTCGCCGACCTGCAGCGGCGCCAGGTGCAGGGATTCGCGGATGGCGTGGGTGGCATTGACCTGGTTCAGCGTGCCCAGCACGGCGTCCTCGATCAGCAACTGGTAATAGAGTTCCAGGGTGCCACCCTTGATGGGCGTGAGGTGCTCGCCCGCGACCGTGATGAACAGCGATTCACCGGCCTCGATCTCGCCATTGCTGATCGGACGCAGCCCCAGGTCGGGCAGGTAGGTGCCGAAGTCTGGCCGGGTGCCGAGCCAGAACAGCTTGATCGCCTGGCCGGCGGCGAACGATTTGTCGAACGGGATTTCGATACGCGTGCGCGGCAGCTCCGGGTCGATGGCGCCTTGCTGGGCGTCCTCGGCGATCGGCGCCTTGAGGCGCTGGATTTCGCCGATGACGCGGACGAATTGGCCCTTGGACTGCAGGTCGGGAGTGCCATCGGTTTTTTTCAGGCGATAGGAAAACACCACCTGGGTCTTGGCCAGTTGCTTGAGCACCGCGTTGGGCACTTTCAGCTCGGGGATGCTCGGGACATTGGTCAGTGGTTCGCCCTGGATCTCGAGGTCGACCGGTGCGCCCTCCACCGGGGTGCCCCTGACCCGAACGAAGATGATGTCGCCCAGCTTGAAGTTGTTGTCCACGGCCAGGATCTGCGCGGTCGCATCCTTGTCGCCCAGTTTGTCGACGTCGAGTACGTTGTTCTGGGCGTCCTTGACGATGGGCGCGGTGAGGCGCGTCTGGTCGACGCCGACCACCACCCGCTGCTCGGCGCACCAGTCTTCGGAGCGGTTTTCGACCACGTCGTAGACTTCGAAGGCCACGGCCAGGCCGCTGCTGTCCGAATCGCCCGCGGCACGAATGGTGGCTTCGTCGACCAGCACGACAATGGGATTGTTCGCAGGGTCCTTAACCTGAGCCTCGGTCAGCGGCTCGCTGAGGACAAACTTGCCACCCCAGGTCACCTGGATCACATCGCCCAGCGCCATGTTTGGGTAAGGCTGAATGGTGATCGGCACCCCGGCGGTGACGTTGTCCTTGTCGATGCCGCCGTCGAGGATCTCCTTCGGGATGGTCATGTGCAGTTCGGAATGGCCGGGCGTGTCGCCATTCTGGTCCTGGCCACCGGGCCGGGTGAGCTTGACGTACACCTTCATGACCTCGGAAGGCTCCGGCGTGCTGCCCAGGCGGGTGACACTGTACGACACGTGATGGACACCGTCGGCGATTCGCGCCGCCGGGATGAACAGCGTCAGCTCCGTGTCCTTCTCCTGCTGATCAACGGTCTCCTGCAACACCTGGTTGCTGGCGCCCCAGAAAATCACCAGCTTGTCGCCGACGGCCATGTTACCCCAGGGCCCGGCCTGGCATTGCAGGCCCTGGCGCGGGAAGTTGTCGAGCGCGGCGGCGATGTTGATGCCCCATTCGCCGGTGGGTAGGGGGCCGGTGCGGCCGGGGATTTTCAGTTCGCGCAGGACCAGCACGCTGCTGTCCGGGGAGAGGGGGGGTTGGCTGGTCATGGGGAGACTCCTGTCGGGGATAGGGATGACGGCGTTATTCAATGCCTGATGAGGTGGAGTTGGCTACTGTCAGAAATAACAGGTGAGCAGTGTTTCCAGACGAACGGTATTGCGCATTACCACCCGTCGGAATAAACCTCCGACCTGTTATTTCTGACAGTAGGCAGCTTTGTGGGAGTGCGCCTTAAATAAGGCCGTCAACCCTCTCAAGAGCTTCCACCATGAGCATTTTCAGCCCCCTCCTGTTTCCTCTGATCGAGCCCGGCACCGGTATCGGGTTGTTCGCGCTCAGGCCTTTGTTTATCGCAGGCATGACCCAGCCCGTGGTGGACGGCGACGGCGGTATCAACATTGCCGTGGTGAGCGACTATCCCGACGGCGTGCTGTGTGTCATCGATCCGTACATGGGCATGCAAGTCGGGGATCAGCACGATATTTTTTGGGGGCCAGAGAAGATCTGGCACAAGGAAGTCTTGCTGGAAGAACTCGATAAGCGTTTATTTTTTTACCTGCCGACGAAGGACATCATCCCCGGTTGGGTCGAAACCGTGCATTACCAATTGACCCGCAAGGGCTCGACCACACCCGATGACCCGTCGGTGCCGTTGCGGCTACTGGTCAAGCTCGACGAACCGGGTGGGGACGATAAATTTCCTCATCTGCCCGGCCATTCGGAGCTCAAGCCAGTCGGGATACCGGAGGATGTGAGGATAAACGGCGTCACCGCCGAATGGGCGGAAAAAGGTGTGCCGTTAACCGTACCGAAATATACGGGCATAAGGGTGCGCGACGTCATTTTTGTGTACTGGGGCAGCGTGCGTCTGCCACCTCACGTCGTTACCCAGGCCCAGGCCGATGGCATTGACCCCGTCATCGTTGTCGCGGATCAGGAGGCGATTCTCGCCGGGGGGGACAGCGCCGCACTACTGGTGGAGTACGAGGTGCGCGATGAGGTCTGGAACTGGTCGCAAAAGCGCTCTCTGAGCACCACGGTGCTGGTCGACGCCGGCGCCTGGCGGCTGGAACCGCCGATTATCAAGGAGTCGATCAATGGCGTGGTCGACCTGATCAAGCTGGGCAAAGCCAACGTCACGGTACAGATTCATGTCCGTACGGACGATTTCGATATCGGCGATACCGTGGTGATGACCTGGATCGGCACGCCGGCTCATGGCGAGCAACTGGTTCACCGTAGCAAGCCCACGCCAATCGACAATATTCCGAGCGTCCTCGAGCTTGAGGTGCCGAACGCCGCTGTTCGCGCCATTGCCATGGGCAAGGCGGATGCTTCCTATGTGTTGACCAAAGCCGATGGCAGCCCGCCGTTGTCATCCAAGCGCACCTTTGCCAATGTGGTCGGTGAAATCTCACAGTTGCCGGCCCCGACCATTCGCGAAGTCATCGGCGATACGCTGGAACCCACGCAAGGCATGGCGACGGTGGACATCGGGCCTTCTCCGCTCATCAAAGGAGGGGACCTGATCAACCTGGTCTGGCTGGGAACCAAATCCAACAGCCAGCCGTACCTGCATGAAATACCGCACCTTGTCAGCGATGGCGAGGCCGGAAAAACCATCACGCTGTACGTGGAAGCGGAGCACATCAAGGTGCTCGAAAACGGCAAGCTCAACCTGTTTTACCGGGTCTCCAATGATAAGTCGGCGCTCTATGGCGTCAGTGAGTCCGAGCATGCGTTCTACAACGTCGAGCGCATTCGCGCCGAGTTGCCGGCGCCTAAGGTGGTAGAAGCCCCGGACGACTTTCTTGACCCGGCGTGGGTGCCTGACAGCGCTACCTTGCGCATTGGTTACCTGGGGACAGCGGCAGGCGATGTGTTGACATATTACTGGAACGGGCCAACTGCCGCCGGCAGCACCAGCGACTGGATACCGATCACCACCATCATCGCTGGTAAACCGGTGGATTTTCGCATCGACGAGCAATTCATTACGCGGAATTTGAATCAGCAGGTCGAAGTGCGCTACACCCTCTTGCGTGCGGCTACGGGTAAGCACAGCTATTCGGCGGTGTTGGAGTTGTATGTGGGTAAGGAGGTTAAGCCGAGCATCGACAAGGTCACCGACTCGCAGTTGCGGGATATCGCCAACCGCGGCACGACCGTCGATACCACGGTGATCCTGACGGGCAAGGCGACACCTAACCTGAAGGTCATCATTACCGATAACGACGCTCTGCCGCAGACGGTCGAGGTCGGGCCCGACGGGATCTGGACCTCGACCCGTACGGGGTTGACCCTGACCGCGCACAACTTTGTTGCCAAAGCAGCCTATGGCTCCGGGGTGGAGTCGCCTGCCTGGGGCGTGAATGTAGTGGCAGAGGTGCAGCCGACCATCGACAAGGTCACCGACTCGCAGTTGCGGGATATCGCCAACCGCGGCACGACCGTCGACACNACGGTGATCCTGACGGGCAAGGCGACACCGAACCTGAAGGTCGTCATTACCGATAACGGCGCTCTGCCGCAGACGGTCGATGTCAAGCCCGATGGGAGCTGGACCTCGACCCGCACCGGGCTGAGCCGGACCGCGCACAGCTTCGTCGCGAAATCGGAATCGCTGGCGTCGGCGGCCTGGGTTGTAAATGTGGTGGCAGAGGTGCAGCCGACCATCGACAAGGTCACCGACTCGCAGTTGCGGGATATCGCCAACCGCGGCACGACCGTCGACACCACGGTGATCCTGACGGGCAAGGCGACACCGAACCTGAAGGTCGTCATTACCGATAACGGCGCTCTGCCGCAGACGGTCGATGTCAAGCCCGATGGGAGCTGGACCTCGACCCGCACCGGGCTGAGCCGGACCGCGCACAGCTTCGTCGCGAAATCGGAATCGCTGGCGTCGGCGGCCTGGGTTGTAAATGTGGTGGCAGAGGTGCAGCCGA
>NZ_CP024866.1:4522174-4595045 GCF_004136015.1 Pseudomonas sp. ACM7
CGTCATTACCGATAACGGCGCTCTGCCGCAGACGGTCGATGTCAAGCCCGATGGGAGCTGGACCTCGACCCGCACCGGGCTGAGCCGGACCGCGCACAGCTTCGTCGCGAAATCGGAATCGCTGGCGTCGGCGGCCTGGGTTGTAAATGTGGTGGCAGAGGTGCAGCCGACCATCGACAAGGTCACCGACTCGCAGTTGCGGGATATCGCCAACCGCGGCACGACCGTCGACACGACGGTGATCCTGACGGGCAAGGCGACACCGAACCTGAAGGTCGTCATTACCGATAACGGCGCTCTGCCGCAGACGGTCGATGTCAAGCCCGATGGGAGCTGGACCTCGACCCGCACCGGGCTGAGCCGGGCAGGGCACAGCTTCGTCGCGAAATCGGAGTCGCTATCATCGGCGGCATGGACCTTGACCGTGGTGGCATTGGTCACACCGAGTGTTGCCGTCAGGGACCCGCAGGGGAATTCTATTGCCAACGGCGGCACGACCACGGCAACCACCGTGTATGTCGGCGGCAATGCGTCTATCAATACCACTGTCGAGGTTCGTGATAATGGTAGTCCGAAGCAGAACGCATCGGTCAACAGTATCGGTGGATGGGGGGAGATCAGTCTGTCGGTGGGGGTTGGTTTTCATAGCATTACGGCCAGAGGGCTTTATGGTAATAACCCGGTATCTCCGGCCCGGACCTTTACCGTAGTGGTTGATACCTGGCGGGACTCCATTACTGACTTCAGCAATGGGACCGCAGGTAACTGGCAAATAGGCCCTGCAGGTTTTCAAGGGCGTATTACGGGGGGGGTGTTTCATAACGATACGACAGCTCATACAGGGCATGCCGGAGTGTTGTTCAGTCAAACATTTAACTTCATGGCAGGACGAACCTACTCATTCAGCTATAGCGTTCGAAACTTTAGTCCGCTCGTAAACAATATACCGCCGATTTTTTCAGTCAGCACCGCCTCGAACCAACAGATACTTCCTGTCTATAGCGTCCCCAGGACAGGGCAATGGTATCAACAGAGTGCCAACTTCTCCGTTACCCAGACTGGAAATCAGCTAGTGCGCATAATGAGTCACCAGGACAGGGGCGGTGGCGGTGGCAGTGACGGAGGGAATGACTATCAGATAGATAACATCATAGTGAGAAGACTTTCCTGAAGCTTAAAAAGTAAATGAGCAGAAAAGGTGAAGGTTTATTTTTCCGACATGAAAAATAAACCTGCACCCTTGATTCCAGAGCCATGGAAATGTCCGGTGAATTTTCAGGGTTGCCGGTCGGAAGTGCCGCGACTGTCAGTCCGAGGCTAATCCAGGTGATAGCGGACTTGGTCGCTATGGCGCCAGTCCAGACTACACAGAATCCATAAACCCCTCTATTCCCCGCCCCCGCAAAAGTTGGAAGGCTTCTTGCAGTACCCGCTCTGCGCCTGCTTCAGGCGTCAAAAAGTTTGCTTTAAAGGAACGGGGAAAACCGGTGGATCGCTCTCAGTTATTCAACAGTGCTCGCACAAACGTTGCCGACTTAAGTCGAGGCAATCTGGGTGTGCCGTTGTTGCTGCTGGTCATGCTGGCGATGATGATGTTGCCGGTGCCGCCGTTCCTGCTGGACGTGTTCTTCACCTTCAACATCGCGTTGTCGATTGTCGTCTTGCTGGTCTGTGTTTACGCGTTGCGGCCGCTGGATTTCGCGGTGTTCCCGACCATTCTGCTGGTGGCGACCCTGTTGCGACTGGCGCTGAACGTGGCCTCCACGCGAGTGGTGATGCTCCACGGTCAGGACGGCCATGCCGCCGCCGGTAAGGTGATCCAGGCCTTCGGTGAGGTGGTGATCGGCGGCAACTACGTGGTCGGTATCGTTGTGTTCGCGATTTTGATGATCATCAACTTCGTCGTGGTGACCAAGGGCGCCGGGCGGATTTCCGAGGTGAGCGCGCGTTTCACCCTTGATGCGATGCCCGGTAAACAAATGGCCATCGACGCCGATTTGAACGCCGGTCTGATCGATCAGAACCAGGCCAAGCTGCGCCGGATGGAAGTGGCACAGGAAGCCGAGTTCTACGGTTCCATGGACGGTGCCAGCAAGTTCGTTCGCGGTGACGCCATTGCCGGCCTGCTGATTCTGTTCATCAACCTGATCGGCGGCATGGCGGTCGGTATCTTCCAGCATGGCATGAGCTTCGGCGACGCCGGCAAGGTTTACGCGCTGTTGACCATCGGTGACGGTTTGGTGGCGCAATTGCCATCACTGCTTTTATCTACAGCAGCAGCGATCATGGTGACCCGTGCTTCCGGTTCGGAAGACATGGGCAAGCAGATCAATCGCCAGATGTTCGCCTCGCCCAAAGCGTTGGCCGTGGCGGCGGGTTTGATGGCGGTGATGGGCCTCGTGCCGGGCATGCCGCACTTTTCCTTTCTCAGCATGGCAGCCCTGGCGGCCGGCGGCGCGTACCTGTTCTGGAAGAAGCAGAACGTGGTCAAGGTTCAGGCATTGCAAGAGGTCAAGCGTCAGCAGGAGCTGTTGCCATCGCCGGCCCGCGCTCAGGAAACCAAGGAGCTTGGCTGGGATGACGTCACTCCGATCGACATGATCGGCCTGGAAGTCGGCTACCGGCTGATTCCGCTGGTGGATCGCAATCAGGGTGGTCAGTTGCTGGCGCGGATCAAAGGTGTGCGCAAGAAGTTGTCCCAGGACCTGGGCTTCCTGATGCCGACCGTGCATATCCGTGACAACCTCGACCTGGCGCCGAGTGCCTATCGCCTGACCCTGATGGGGGTGATCCTCGCTGAGGCGGAGATTTACCCGGACCGCGAACTGGCGATCAACCCGGGGCAGGTCTACGGTACGCTCAATGGCATTACCGCCAAAGATCCGGCTTTCGGTCTGGAGGCGGTCTGGATCGAAATCAGCCAGCGTGCCCAGGCACAATCCCTCGGTTACACCGTGGTCGATGCCAGTACGGTAGTGGCAACCCACTTGAACCAGATTTTGTACAAGCACTCGAGCGAGTTGATCGGTCACGAAGAAGTGCAGCAACTCATGCAATTGTTGGCCAAAAGCTCACCAAAACTGGCCGAAGAGCTGGTGCCTGGTGTGGTGTCTCTGTCTCAGTTGCTCAAAGTATTGCAGGCATTGCTAGCCGAACAGGTGCCAGTACGGGACATTCGCAGCATTGCCGAAGCCATCGCAAACAATGCCAGCAAGAGTCAAGATACTGCCGCGCTGGTGGCCGCGGTGCGCGTCGGCGTATCCCGCGCAATCGTCCAAAGCATTGTAGGGACTGACTCCGAGCTACCAGTGATCACCCTGGAGCCAAGGTTGGAACAAATATTGCTCAATAGTCTTCAGAAGGCAGGACAAGGCTCGGAAGAGGGTGTTCTGCTGGAGCCAAGCATGGCTGAGAAACTGCAACGCTCGTTGATCGATGCGGCGCAGCGTCAGGAAATGCAAGGTCAACCGGTGATTCTGTTGGTAGCCGGTCCGGTTCGCGCGATGCTGTCGCGATTCGGCCGATTGGCAGTCCCGGGTTTGCATGTGTTGGCTTACCAGGAAATTCCTGACAACAAGCAAGTGACCATCGTTGCGACAGTAGGGCCCAACGGCTGAGGTAGTGGTTTATGCAAGTTAAGCGTTTTTTCGCCGCCGATATGCGTCAGGCCATGAAGCTGGTTCGTGATGAGCTGGGCGCTGATGCCGCTATCATTGGCAACCGCCGGATCGCCGGTGGGGTCGAGCTGACGGCTGCCCTGGATTACAAGTTGTCGGCGCTGGCTCCGCGCGTTCCGAACATGGAACTCGAAGACGAGCTGCGCAAGACCCAGTCGCGGATCGTCACCGCCCAGGCCGAACTGAGCCTGCGCAGCGATGGCGAGAGCGATAAGTCCACCAATCGCCAGTTGTTCGCCGGCCTGCCACTGACCGCCGCCGAGCCGCTGATCGAGCCGACCTACACCGAACCCCGTCGTCCAGTACCGGCTGCGGCACCTGCCTCCGGTGGCGTCGACCCACGGGCGTTCGACTCGATGCGTTTCGAACTCAACAGCCTGCGCGAACTGATGGAAGTGCAACTCGGCTCCCTGGCCTGGAATCAGCTGCAAGGCAGCCGTCCGGCCCAGGCCAATCTTTGGCGTCGCCTGCAACGCATTGGCCTGTCCGGCCCGTTGTCGCGCGATTTGCTGGCGCTGATTACCGATATTGAAGAACCTCGTCAGGCCTGGCGCATGTTGCTGGCACACCTGGCGCGGATGATCGTCACACCGGAAGTCGAGCCTCTGGAAGAGGGCGGCGTGATTGCCATGGTCGGCCCTGCCGGCATGGGCAAGACCACCACCCTGGCCAAACTCGCGGCCCGTTACGTGCTCAAGTACGGCGCGCAGAATATCGCGCTGGTCAGCATGGACAGCTACCGTATTGGTGCTCAGGAACAACTCAAGACGTTGGGCCGGATCCTCAATGTGTCGGTGACGCATGTCGATCCGGGCCAATCGCTGGTGCAGGCTCTGGAGCCTTTGCTGCGCAAACGCGTGGTGCTGATCGATACCGCGGGCCTACAGGCCAGCGATCCGGCACTGCGCATGCAGCTCGAAAGCCTGGCCGGTCGTGGCATCAAATCGAAAAATTATCTGGTCCTGGCAACCACCAGCCAGAAACAGGTTCTAACGGCCGCTTATCACAGTTACAAGCGTTGTGGGCTCGCTGGCTGCATCCTGACTAAACTGGATGAAACGGCAAGTCTGGGCGAGGTGTTGAGCCTGGCCATCAGTCATGAATTGCCGGTGGCTTACCTCACCGATGGCCCGCGGATTCCGGATGATTTGCATCTACCGCGTCGTCATCAGTTGGTCAGTCGCGCCGTCAGCGTGCAAATGCAAGAAGAACCCAGCGAAGAAGCCATGGCTGACATGTTCGCTGATATTTACCACAGCCCGACCAAGCAGGTCGGCTGAGGTATTAATGAACAGTTTTTGTACCTACATCGATGGTCTGCCATGCATTGTTCAGTTAGTGAACGCGCAGCCAGTAATGTGGCCTCCGTCTAAGTAAGACAAGGTAAAGAAAATTCATGGGCAGCATGCATCCCGTACAGGTGATCGCGGTGACCGGCGGCAAAGGTGGCGTCGGGAAGACTAACGTGTCAGTGAACTTGTCCCTGGCTCTAGCTGAGCTCGGTCGGCGCGTCATGCTGTTGGACGCCGATCTGGGGCTGGCGAACGTCGACGTCCTGCTGGGACTGACACCCAAACGTACTTTGGCCGACGTGATCGAAGGCCGCTGCGAGCTGCGCGACGTACTGTTGCAGGGCCCTGGCGGCATTCGCATCGTCCCGGCCGCGTCCGGCACACAGAGCATGGTTCATTTAAGCCCGGCCCAACACGCCGGCCTGATCCAGGCGTTCAGCGATATCGGCGACAACCTCGACGTGCTGGTGATCGACACCGCTGCGGGCATTGGTGACTCGGTCGTCAGTTTCGTCCGCGCAGCGCAAGAAGTCTTGCTGGTGGTCTGCGACGAACCGACCTCGATCACCGATGCCTACGCACTGATCAAACTGCTGAACCGCGATTACGGCATGAACCGCTTCCGCGTCCTGGCCAACATGGCCCAAAGTCCGCAGGAAGGGCGCAACCTGTTCGCCAAGTTGACCAAGGTCACGGATCGCTTCCTTGACGTCGCCTTACAATACGTCGGCGCGGTGCCTTACGACGAAAGCGTGCGTAAGGCCGTGCAGAAGCAGCGCGCCGTCTATGAAGCCTTCCCGCGTTCCAAGTGCTCACTGGCGTTCAAGGCCATTGCACAGAAGGTCGATACCTGGCCGCTACCTGCCAACCCGCGTGGGCACCTGGAGTTTTTCGTCGAGCGCCTCGTGCAACAAACGGCAGGACCCGTCCTATGACAGCCAGTGGCTACAACCTCTACAAGAAGTCGGCACGTGACGCGCAGTACGAGCTGATCGAGCGTTACGCGCCACTGGTTAAACGCATTGCCTACCACTTGCTGGCGCGTCTGCCAGCCAGTGTCCAGGTTGAAGATCTGATCCAGGCCGGGATGATCGGCTTGCTTGAAGTGTCGACCAAATACGACGCCAGCAAAGGCGCGAGTTTCGAGACGTACGCGGGCATACGAATCCGTGGCGCGATGCTCGATGAAGTACGCAAGGGGGACTGGGCGCCGCGTTCGGTCCACCGCAATACCCGCATGGTCAGCGACGCAATTCGCTCTATTGAAGCTAAAACCGGCCGTGACGCTAAAGATCACGAGGTTGCGGCCGAACTCCAATTGAGTCTCGACGATTATTACGGGATTTTGAACGACACCCTGGGCAGCCGCTTATTCAGTTTCGACGATCTGTTGCAGGACGGCGAACACGAAGGGCTGCACGAGGATGGCGCGAGTGCTCATCTCGAGCCGTCACGCGATCTGGAAGATGAACGCTTCCAGGCGGCGCTGGCGGACGCGATTGCCAATTTGCCGGAGCGTGAGCGACTGGTGTTGGCGCTGTACTACGACGAAGAGTTGAATCTCAAGGAAATCGGTGAGGTCCTGGGGGTCAGCGAATCTCGGGTCAGCCAGTTACACAGCCAGTGCGCGGCCCGTTTGCGGGGGCGTTTGGGGGAGTGGCGAGCGCGCTGAAGGCAGTGTGGGGACACTGCGAACGCGGCGGGTGGGGTGTTGAACCTTACCGGTCCCGATCTGTTGTGCTCCAGACAGTCATTGAGTGCTTTGCCGGATTGATTGAAATGGCGCGTCCAGGTGCTGGGCGCGTTTAAGACTGCTTGGAGGTCGAATTGGACAAGAACATGAAAATCCTCATCGTTGATGACTTCTCAACGATGCGGCGGATCATTAAAAACCTGTTGCGTGACCTTGGGTTCACCAACACGGTCGAGGCCGACGATGGCACTACTGCCATTCCGGTTCTCAACAGCGGCAGCATCGACTTTCTGGTAACAGACTGGAACATGCCTGGCATGACCGGTATCGACCTGCTGCGCCACGTGCGTGCCGATGAAAAGCTCAAGCACCTGCCGGTGCTGATGGTGACCGCTGAAGCCAAGCGCGAGCAGATCATCGAGGCAGCCCAGGCCGGTGTTAACGGCTATGTGGTCAAGCCCTTCACGGCCCAGGCGTTAAAAGAAAAAATCGAGAAGATTTTCGAACGCATCGGTTGATGTGCGAAGCCACTGCGCCACGGGGGAGCTATGGAGCATAACGAGTCTTCACAGGGCGATTTCGAATCGACTCTGAAAAAACACGCGGTCGAACTGGTCGAAAGCCTTGAAAAAGGCAGGTTCGGCGACGCTGTGCAACTGATCCATGAGCTCAATCAGACCCGTGACCGTGGCCTGTATCAGGAAGTGGGCAAGCTCACTCGCGAGCTGCATAGCGCAATCGTCAATTTCCAGATTGACCCGCACATGCCGCAAGCCGAGGAAGTCTCGCAGATCACGGATGCCACCGAGCGTCTGGGTTATGTGGTCAAGCTGACCGAGGCCGCTGCCAACCGCACCATGGACCTGGTGGAAAACGCCACGCCACTGGTCAACGGCCTGAGCAACGAAGCCCAGGCCCTGAGCACCGACTGGGGACGGTTCATGCGTCGCGAAGTCGGGGCTGAAGAGTTCCGCGAGCTGGCCCGGCGAGTCGACGGTTTCCTGACACGCAGCAGCGAAGACAATCGCGTTGTGTCGAGCAACCTCAACGACATTCTGCTCGCTCAGGATTACCAGGATCTCACCGGTCAGGTGATCAAGCGTGTGACCCAATTGGTCACCGAAGTTGAAAGCAACCTGCTCAAGCTCGTGCTTATGGCCAGTCAGGTGGACCGCTTTGCGGGCATCGAACATGACCGTGAAGCGATGCTGGCAGAAAAAGATCCGCAAAAACATCTCTCTCAGGGTGAAGGTCCGCAGATTCATGCCGATAAAAGAGAAGACGTTGTGTCCGGTCAGGACGATGTGGACGATTTGCTATCCAGTCTTGGATTTTAGGTTTTTAGGTTTTTAGACCTTTAGGAGCACCCCCTTAATGAGCTTCGGCGCCGATGAAGAGATCCTTCAGGATTTCCTGGTTGAGGCCGGCGAGATTCTAGAGCAACTGTCCGAACAGCTGGTCGAGCTTGAAAGCCGACCTGATGATGCGGACTTGCTCAATGCAATTTTTCGCGGTTTTCACACTGTAAAAGGAGGCGCCGGCTTCCTCCAGCTCAACGAGCTGGTGGAGTGCTGTCACATCGCCGAGAACGTGTTCGACATCCTGCGCAAGGGTGAACGTCGCGTCGACTCGGAACTGATGGACGTGGTTCTCGAAGCGCTGGATGCGGTGAACGGCATGTTTACCGAAGTCCGCGAGCGCAGCCCGATCACGGCTGCCACGCCTGAATTGCTGGCAGCGCTGGCGCGTCTGGCCGAGCCGCAAACCGCCGATGAAACGGCTCCGGTCGCCGAAGTGGTGGAAGAACCTGCCGCCGAAAGCGAATCGGGTGACATCACCGATAACGAATTCGAACAACTGCTGGACTCGCTGAACGCCGTCAAGGCTCAGGCAGAAGCCCCGGCAGCTGTGCCAGCGCCGAGCAGCAACGCGGCAGCCAGCGACGAAATAACCGATGCCGAGTTCGAGTCGTTGCTCGATCAACTGCACGGTAAAGGCCAGTTCGCCGTCGATGCGGTAGCCCCTGCGCCAGCCGCACCGGCTGCCCCGAAAGCGGCAGGCGACAGCTCCGATATCACCGACGACGAGTTCGAAGCACTGCTCGATCAGTTGCACGGCAAGGGCAACTTTGCCGTTGATGCGCTGGAATCGGCCATTGCTGCGGTCCCGGCCCCGGCTGCGCCAACCGCTAAAGCGGCTGGCGGCGATCTGATCTCCGATCACGAGTTCGAATCACTGCTCGACGAATTGCACGGCAAAGGCAAGTTCACTGAAGTCGGTACCGCGTCGGGCGCCAGCGCTTCGGTTGTGGCGCCAATTGCCAAGGCTGTTGCACCGAAACCCGTTGCCAAAGCGCCCGAGCCTAAAGCCGAAGCGCCGAAGCCTGCCGCTGCTGCTGCCCCGGCTCCGGCCCGTGCCCCGGCCGCGCCGCCACCGGAAAAACCGGCCAGCGAAGCCGAGACTACCGTGCGGGTCGATACCGCGCGTCTCGACGAAATCATGAACATGGTCGGCGAGTTGGTACTGGTGCGTAACCGCTTGGTCCGTCTGGGCCTCAACAGCGGCGACGAAGCCATGTCCAAGGCCGTGTCGAACCTCGACGTGGTCACGGCCGACCTGCAAACCGCGGTCATGAAGACCCGGATGCAACCGATCAAGAAGGTCTTCGGGCGTTTCCCGCGCCTGGTTCGCGACCTGGCTCGCCAGCTCAAGAAAGAGATCAACCTGGAATTGGTCGGCGAAGAAACCGACCTCGACAAGAACCTCGTCGAGGCCCTGGCCGACCCGCTGGTCCACTTGGTTCGCAACTCGGTCGACCACGGTATTGAAGAGCCGGCCGAGCGTGAAGCGATGGGCAAGCCTCGCAGCGGCAAGGTGATCCTGTCCGCTGAACAGGAAGGCGACCACATCCTGCTGTCGATCTCCGATGACGGCAAGGGCATGGACGCCGATGTTCTGCGCGGCATTGCCGTGAAGAAAGGCTTGATGGACAAGGATGCAGCGGATCGCCTCAGCGAATCCGATTGCTTCAACCTGATCTTCGCGCCGGGTTTCTCGACCAAGACCGAAATTTCCGATGTCTCCGGACGCGGCGTGGGCATGGACGTGGTGAAAACCAAAATCGCCCAGCTCAACGGCACCATCAATATCTATTCGACCAAGGGCAAGGGCTCGAAGATCGTCATCAAGGTCCCGTTGACCCTGGCGATCATGCCGACGCTGATGGTCATGCTGGGCAACCAGGCGTTTGCGTTCCCGCTGGTGAACGTCAACGAGATCTTCCACCTCGACCTGTCGCGCACCAACGTGGTGGACGGCCAGGAAGTGGTGATCGTGCGGGACAAGGCGCTGCCATTGTTCTACCTCAAACGCTGGCTGGTCAGCTCCGCCGCTCACGAAGAGCAGCGCGAAGGCCATGTGGTGATCCTTTCGGTGGGCACTCAGCGGATCGGCTTCGTCGTCGATCAACTGGTGGGCCAGGAAGAAGTGGTCATCAAGCCATTGGGCAAAATGCTCCAGGGAACCCCGGGCATGTCCGGCGCCACCATCACCGGTGACGGCCGCATTGCGCTGATTCTCGATGTTCCGAGCATGCTCAAGCGTTACGCCGCACGGCGTATTTGATTCTGGTGGGGCGGGGCGACTGAGCCTCGCTCCGTCTAACGGAGTGTTTATGGCAGTTAAAGTCCTGGTGGTGGACGATTCGGGGTTTTTCCGCCGCCGCGTCTCGGAAATTCTTTCAGCGGATCCGAATATCCAGGTCGTCGGCACGGCGACCAACGGAAAAGAGGCGATTGATCAGGCGCTGGCCCTCAAGCCAGACGTGATCACCATGGACTACGAGATGCCGATGATGGATGGCATCACGGCGGTGCGGCACATCATGCAGCGCTGCCCGACCCCGGTGCTGATGTTCTCCTCGCTGACCCACGAAGGCGCTCGGGTAACCCTCGACGCGCTGGACGCCGGCGCGGTGGATTTCCTGCCGAAGAATTTCGAAGACATCTCCCGCAACCCGGAGAAGGTCAAGCAACTGCTGTGCGAGAAGATTCTCAGCATCTCGCGCAGTAACCGTCGCGCCAACACCTACAGCGCTCCGGCACCTGTCGCCGCACCCGCCCCGACGCCTGCACCTTCGAGCGTCAGCAGCTACGGCAGCAGCGCGCCTGCGCGTCCGGCACCGGCGCCGATTCCGGCGCGTACCCACGCCCCGGCCTCGTCGTCGCCCGCGCCGAAACGCAAAGCCTACAAACTGGTCGCCATCGGTACGTCCACTGGCGGCCCGGTTGCCCTGCAGCGGGTTCTGACCCAGTTGCCGGCCAACTTCCCTGCACCCATCGTATTGATCCAGCACATGCCGGCCGCCTTCACCAAGGCCTTCGCCGAACGACTGGACAAGCTCTGCCGCATCAGCGTCAAGGAAGCCGAGGATGGCGACATCCTGCGTCCGGGCCTGGCGTTGCTGGCGCCGGGTGGCAAGCAAATGATGATCGACGGCCGTGGCGCGGTGAAGATCCTCCCGGGCGACGAACGTCTGAACTACAAGCCGTGCGTGGACATCACCTTCGGTTCCGCAGCCAAGTCTTACGGTGACAAAGTTCTGGCGGTCGTATTGACCGGCATGGGCGCCGATGGTCGCGAAGGCGCGCGTCTGCTCAAGCAGGGCGGCAGCTCGATCTGGGCTCAGGATGAAGCCAGCTGCGTGATCTACGGCATGCCGATGGCCATTGTCAAAGCCGAACTCGCCGACGCGGTGTACGGCCTGGACGATATTGGCAAGCATCTGGTCGAGGCTTGTATCTGATGGATGTTTTAAGCCTCATCGGGATCATCATGGCGTTTGTCGCCATCATTGGCGGCAACTACCTTGAAGGCGGCCACCTCGGCGCTCTGGCCAACGGCCCGGCGGCGTTGATCGTACTCGGTGGGACCATCGGTGCGGCGCTGTTGCAGGCGCCGATGAGCGCCTTCAAGCGCGCCATGCAGATTCTGGCCTGGATCCTGTTTCCGCCACGCATCGACCTCGCCGGTGGCGTCGATCGTGTTGTCAGCTGGAGCCTGACCGCACGCAAGGAAGGCTTGCTCGGTCTGGAAGGGGTGGCCGACGCCGAACCTGACAACTACTCGCGCAAAGGCCTGCAACTGCTGGTGGACGGCGCCGAACCGGAAGCGATTCGCAGCATTCTGGAAGTGGATTTCTACACTCAGGAAAGCCGCGACATCGAAGCCGCCAAAGTCTTCGAAAGCATGGGCGGCTACGCGCCGACCATCGGCATCATCGGTGCGGTGATGGGCCTGATCCACGTGATGGGCAACCTGGCCGATCCATCGCAACTGGGTAGCGGCATTGCCGTGGCCTTCGTCGCGACCATCTACGGCGTGGCCAGTGCCAACCTGGTGCTGCTGCCGATTGCCGCCAAACTCAAGTCCGTCGCTTTGCGGCAGTCGCGTTATCGCGAAATGTTGTTGGAAGGCATTCTGTCGATCGCCGAAGGTGAAAACCCTCGCTCTATTGAGTTGAAGCTTCAGGGCTTCATGGATTGATGGGAGACATGGACCATGGCACGTCGTCGCCAACCTGAAGAACATGTAAACCATGAGCGTTGGCTGGTTTCGTACGCCGACTTCATTACGTTGCTGTTCGCTTTCTTCGTGGTGATGTACTCGATCTCTTCGATCAACGAAGGCAAGTACAAGGTTATTTCCGAAGCGTTGATCGGGGTCTTTACCGACTCCGACCGCGCCCTCAAGCCGATCCCGATCGGCGACGAGCGACCGAAGACCGTGACCCCGGCCAAGCCGCTGGTTAAAGACGCCGAGCAGGTCGATGCCGGTATCGCGGGTGCCAGCGATCCGCTCAAAAGCATCGCCGACGACATCAGCGCCGCGTTCGGCGACTTGATCAGTTCCAACCAGATGACCATTCGCGGCAACGAACTGTGGGTCGAGATCGAACTCAATTCCAGCCTGTTGTTCGGCAGCGGCGACGCCATGCCCAGCGACATCGCGTTCAACATCATCGACAAGGTTGCTGCGATTCTGAAGCCGTTCGACAACCCGATTCACGTCGAAGGTTTCACTGACGATCAACCGATCCGCACCGCGCAATACCCGACCAACTGGGAGCTGTCCTCCGCCCGGTCGGCGAGCATCGTGCGCATGCTGGCGATGCAGGGTGTGAACCCCGGTCGTCTGGCGTCGGTGGGTTACGGCGAGTTCCAGCCAGTGGCCAACAACGCCACTGCCGAGGGCCGGGCGCGTAACCGTCGCGTGGTGCTGGTGGTGTCACGAAATCTGGATGTACGCCGCAGCCTCACGGGTACCGGAACGGCCAATGCGAAACCGGATGCCGCGTTGAAGCGTGCTGGCACACAAACTGCACCGACCCCGGTCAAGTCGCCGGGACGAGAGAGTGCCGTCAATTCTCCGTCACCCGCATTAATACGTTGAGCTTTTCCTCGGTCGACCATTTCGACCGGGAGGAACAATCCGAATGAGAGTCTGGGCAGTCGCCAATCAAAAGGGTGGTGTCGGTAAAACCACTTCCTCTATCGCTTTAGCCGGTTTACTGGCCGAGGCGGGCAAGCGCGTGGTTGTGGTCGATCTCGACCCGCACGGCTCCATGACCAGCTACTTCGGTTACGACCCCGACAGCCTGGAACACAGCAGCTACGACCTGTTCCTGCACAAGGGCAGTGTGCCGCAAGGCTTGCCCGGTCAGTTGCTGTTGCCCACCAGCCACGAGAGTATTTCCCTGCTGCCATCAAGCACCGCACTCGCGACCCTCGAGCGCCAGTCGCCGGGGCAGAGTGGTTTGGGCCTGGTGATTGCCAAGAGCCTGGCGCAACTTTGGCAGGATTTCGATTACGCCGTGATCGACAGTCCGCCGTTGCTCGGCGTGCTGATGGTCAATGCCTTGGCGGCGAGCCAGCAATTGGTGATTCCGGTGCAGACCGAACACCTGGCGGTCAAAGGCCTGGAACGCATGGTCAACACCCTGGCGATGATCAACCGTTCGCGTAAACAGGCGCTGCCTTTCTGTATCGTGCCGACTTTGTTCGACCGCCGCACGCAGGCGTCCCTCGGAACGCTGCGGGTGTTGCGCGACAAATACCCGGAAGAAATCTGGCAGGGCTACATCCCGGTCGATACCCGCTTGCGTGACGCCAGCCGTGCCGGCGTGACGCCTTCGCAGTTCGACGGCAAGAGCCGTGGTGTTCTCGCGTACCGCGCACTGCTCAAGCATCTGCTGGCCGCACAACTTGTTCCGCAGGTGGCGTGAGATGAACCCAATTCCTGTAGGAGCTGCCGCAGGCTGCGATCTTTTGATCTTGCTTTGTGACGTCCTTGAAATCGCCAAAAGATCGCAGCCTGCGGCAGCTCCTACGGTGGTGCGCGCATGAACCGGCCGGTGAAGGTTACCTCGCGTCCGCAACTGGCGCTGCAGTCTTATCTGGACAGCTTGCTGATGGAGGCGACCGAAGAGTTGCCGTTGGAAGTCGAAGCGCTGGTTGAAGTCGTCGAGGTTGTTGAAGCGCTCGAGGTTGAAGCCGCGCTGGACGAGTTCCAGGCTGCTGTGCTCGAAGAGCAGGCCCGTGATGCGCAGAAACCTGCCGTCGCTGCCGCGCCAGTAGTAGCGGCAGTCGTTGAGAAAGCACCGGTAGCCGTGATCGAAGCACCAGCGCCGGTTCTCGCACCGATCTCGACCATCGCACCGTTGCTGCAAGCCTTGGTGCCGCCGGTGGTCGAAGTCCACCTGCCACCGAGCAACACGCCACCACCAGTGGAAACCGATGGTCGCCCGTCCTGGGCCGCCGAGCCATTCGAATGCCTGTTGTTCGATGTCGCCGGGCTGACCCTGGCGGTGCCGCTGGTATGTCTGGGCTCGATATATTCCCTGGCCGGTCACGAGCTGACACCGCTGTTCGGTCAGCCGGAGTGGTTCCTCGGGATCCTGCCGAGCCAGGCCGGCAACCTGAAGGTATTGGACACCGCGCGTTGGGTCATGCCGGACCGCTACCGCGACGATTTCCGCCAGGGCCTGCAATACGTTATTTCGGTTCAGGGCTACGAGTGGGGGCTGGCGGTGCATCAGGTCAGCCGCTCGTTGCGCCTGGACCCGAACGAAATCAAATGGAGAAGTCATCGAGGTCAGCGGCCATGGCTCGCCGGCACGGTAATTGAGCACATGTGTGCATTGCTGGACGTTTCCGCCCTGGCCGAGTTGATCGCCAGCGGTGGGGCAAAGCACATGAGCGGCAGCAAGCCGCTACACAAACCGACATAGCTGCCGACATAACAAGTATGCGACGGCATTGTTGAATGCCGCCAACAGAACACACACCGCCAGAAGCGGTTTTTCGAGGGGTCAGGGTATGAGTAGTCAAGCGACGAATGCAAAAGGTTCTGAAGATCCGATCCTGCAATGGGTGACCTTCAAACTGGACAACGAAACCTACGGCATCAACGTGATGCGCGTTCAGGAAGTCCTGCGTTACACCGAAATCGCCCCGGTCCCGGGTGCCCCGAGCTACGTGCTGGGCATCATCAACCTGCGCGGTAATGTGGTCACCGTGATTGACACCCGTCAGCGCTTCGGCCTGATGAATGCCGAGATCAGTGACAACACCCGTATCGTCATCATCGAAGCCGACAAGCAAGTCGTCGGGATCATGGTCGACAGCGTGGCCGAAGTGGTTTACCTGCGTCAGTCGGAAATCGAAACCGCGCCGAACGTCGGTAACGAAGAATCCGCCAAGTTCATTCAAGGCGTGTGCAACAAGAACAACGAACTGCTGATCCTGGTCGAGCTGGACAAGATGATGAGCGAAGAAGAATGGTCGGACCTGGAGAACATCTGATTGATTCTTGAGGTAGCGGTCATTGTCCTGTTCCTCTTCTGGGCAGGCACGCTGGCGATGTTTCTGGCGTACATACGAGGCCAACGACTGATCGCCGCGCAACAGGCCCAGGGCGATGCGCTGCGCGATCAGCGCATCAAGGACCTGGGCAAGCGAGTTGACGACTACCAGAGCGGCAACGTGCGCATGGGTGAAGACCTGCACGAACTGCGCGCGGTGGTGGGCCCGTTAACGGACAAACTGGCTCAGCTGGAACAGCGCGATCCGTCGAGCCTGTCGTTTGCCCAGGCGGCAAAACTGGTCGGTATGGGCGCGAGCGTCGATGAACTGACTCAATCCTGCGGCTTGACCCAGGCTGAGGCGGAGTTGATGAGTAAGTTGCACAAGAACTGACAGATCAAAAGATCGCAGCCTCGTTTCACTCGACAGCTCCTACATTGGGATGGCTTACCCCGTGTAGGAGCTGTCGAGTGAAACGAGGCTGCGATCTTTTTGCATTCAACACAGAATCAATAGTCATCCCCGCGCTCGGTAATGTCCTTCTCGATCATCGCCGCATCCGGATCTTGCCCCTTGGGGAACTTACCCTTCAAATTCCACGCAAACGCAATAATCTCGGCAATCGTGCGATACAACTCCTGCGGAATACTCTCCCCCAATTCCATCCGCGCCAGCAGTTTCACCAGCTCGGCGTTTTCGTAGATGGGCACTTCATAATCGCGGGCAATCTTCAGAATGGCTTCGGCCAGTGCTTCGTCACCTTTGGCCGTGAGGGTAGGGGCGTGGGTGCCGTCGTACTTGAGCGCGATGGCCTGGCGCGGGGTGTTGGGGTTTTTCATGCGGTTTCGTCGACCCAGCGTTGTTCGAGACGGGTTTGAGGGCCCTGTGGCGGTGTGCCAAGGTGGCAATCGAGATCGCCGACATTCAGGCCGGAGGCCAGCAGGCGCTGACGCAGTTCGGCCAGGTTACTTTCGATCAGGCTGGCGGTGTACGGGCGTTCGGCCCACAGCTGGCTGGACAGGCTGCCTTTGATCAGTTGTGCCTGAATCTGCAGCGGGCCCAAAGGCTCCATGTCGAATGCCAGGTCCACTCGCCACAATTGTTGTTTGGGTTCGCGCTCGTCGCGGCGTTCGTTTTGTTGTTCTTTCTCGGGCGCGTCTTCGCGCTGGAACTTGACCTGCAACGGCACGATGTCCTGCAGATTGCGCATCGGGATTTCCAGTTGCCAGGTGCTCATCAACCGTCCGTCGTCAGTGACGCCGGTCTGTTCCAGGCTCGACAGTTGATGGCTTTGCAGGCGTGAAACAGCCGCTGCGGCCAAACGCAGCAAGTGCTCGAGATCGCCTTCGCCGTCCATGCTTTGTAACAGCCGTTCGGGCAGCGGGAAGCTGGTGGGCTGCGGTTTGGCGCTGACCTGACCGAGCATGCCGAGGGCGCTGCGCACGAAGTTCGGCATGGCCTGGGCCAAAGTGTTGGCGGCAATGATCGCGTTGAGATTGGTGTTGGCCGGCAGGCCTGGCGTCAGTTGTGCGATCAGCTTGAGCAGATCGCCTTTCATGTCCGGGGCCAGCGTCGGGTTCTGACCGCTGAGCAGTTTGGCTTCAAGGAACAGCCCGCTATTGGCCAGTGCCTGGGCCAGCCCCTTTGGCGTGCTGAGTTGTTGAACATCGGGCAGGCCGGCGAGCAACTTGTCGACGGCGGCACGCAGATCACTGGAGGTCTGATTCGAGGACGGCAGGTTTTGCAGGAGCTTGAGCAGGCCATCCAACGAACCCTGGCGACTCTGTTGACTGACCAGTTGTTGGGTCACCGCCAATTGCTCCTGACGACTGCTCAATGGCACGAACTTCAGCGTCTGGGTGTCCTGCACCAGCGCGCTCAGCAAGGTACCGATGCGCAGCGGCGTCGGGCTGTCGATGCTCAGGGTGCTGCCGCTCAACGCGGTGTTGAGCAAGCTCACCATCGAGCGAAACACCGTCGGCTGGCCCGGCACCTGCGGCAACACCTGAGAGGTCAGCACTTTGCCTTGCAGCAGGGTGCCGACGGGCAGTTGCGCCGTGTCGATACGGGTGAGGGTGGCGATGCTGGAGGCGATGGCCTGTTGCACGGTGACGGCCAGATTACCCGCCGACGGCTGGGTGATCGCCAGGCTGGTGCCCTGAGGCAACGGTTGGGTGCTGGTGGCCTGGACCGTGGTCTGACGGCCGCTGTCGAGGGTGACCTTGAGCAACAGTTGAAAGGTCTGATCCGCCTGCTTGAGTGACAGCACTTCGGCCTTGGCGGTCTGGCCCGCAGTGATCAGGCCCTCCATCGGCGTCAGTAACTTCAGCAGGTCGCCACTTACCACCAGCGGCCGCGAAGTCGCGGGCGTGGTCTGCGGTAGCGGGAGGATGTTCATTTCGCCTGTCATACGCGGTCACAACCTGAGGAAATTGCCCTCTTGAACAGGGCGTGTTGACGTTAAATGATGGATCGCGTTGGTGTTGTGAGCGTGCCAGGCAAGGCGCAAGACGCCGGTAAGGGTCGTTTCCTTACCAAGTCTTGCAACGCAGCATGGCATGCTCACAACGCCAACCCGAAGGGCCGCCACCCCGGAAGGCGCAATACGTCGTTATTCGTTACTCATTTGGAATACCAAACTTCGCTCCTCATGCCTAGTCTTGTGCCTTCCGGGGTGGCGGCGCGACCATCATTTAACGTCAACACGCCCTGTTGGGGCATGGCATGTATAATGCCGCCCCGTTGTATCCGGGGCGCTGAAAACATTTCAAATACTTGATCCAGCTCCTTAGAACGGGCCGCCAATGCATTTATCCTGCATATCTTTAACGGCCGCTCCACTGCCGACTTGAACCCAAAAGGCCCGTGATCTCTTGACCAGTCCTGTCCTGCAAACCGTTGCCCTCGCCTGTGAGCGAGACCTTCGGCTGCTCTTCGAAAATCTCGAATTGAGACTGGCCAGTGGCGAAATGTTGCAAATCAGCGGCCCTAACGGCAGCGGCAAAACCAGCCTTTTACGTCTGCTTTGCGGTCTGATGCAGCCGACTGCCGGTCAGGTGCTGCTCAACGGCCAGCCATTGAACGAGCAACGCTTTGAGCTGGCGCGCAACCTGCTGTGGATCGGTCATGCCGCCGGGATCAAGGATCTGCTGACGCCGGAAGAGAATTTGAGCTGGCTCTGCGCCTTGCATCAACCGGCCTCCCATGAGGCGATCTGGCAAGCGCTGACGGCCGTCGGACTGCGCGGTTTCGAGGATGTTCCTTGCCATACGTTGTCTGCCGGGCAGCAACGCCGGGTCGCGTTAGCGCGGCTGTACCTGGAAAGTCCGCCGCTATGGATCCTCGATGAGCCATTCACCGCGCTCGACAAACAAGGCGTGGCGCAACTCGAAGAACACCTGGCCGCACACTGCGAGCGCGGTGGCATGGTGGTCTTGACCACTCACCACACGCTGACCCGGATTCCGGCCGGCTATCGCGACATTGATCTGGGGAACTGGGCCGTATGAGTGTTTTCGGCCTGTTGGTCGCCCGTGAAGCCCGATTGTTGTTCCGCCGTCCGGCGGAGTTGGCCAATCCGCTCGTATTCTTCGCGATCGTCGTTTCCCTGTTCCCGTTGGCGGTCGGACCCGAGTCTCAATTGTTGCAAACCTTGTCTCCGGGACTGGTCTGGGTAGCGGCCCTTTTATCGGTTTTGCTCTCGCTGGACGGGCTTTTCCGCAGTGATTTCGAAGACGGATCGCTTGAACAGTGGGTCCTTTCGTCGCACCCCCTGCCTCTTCTGGTTTTGGCCAAGGTACTGGCACACTGGTCCTTCTCTGGCCTGGCACTGGTTTTGCTCGCTCCATTACTGGCATTGATGCTCGGTTTGCCAACCGCCTGTCTGCCGGTGTTGCTGCTTTCTTTGTTGCTGGGTACACCGGTGCTGAGCCTGCTCGGTGCGGTGGGCGCAGCACTGACGGTGGGATTGAAGCGTGGTGGCCTGTTGCTCGCACTGCTGATTCTGCCGTTGTACATCCCGGTGTTGATTCTTGGTAGTGGCGCCTTGCAGGCGGCATTGCAGGGAATGCCGGCGACCGGTTATCTCTTGTGGCTTGGTAGCCTGACCGCCCTGGCGATAACCCTGACACCTTTTGCAATAGCTGCTGGCCTGAAGATCAGCGTCGGCGAATAATGAGGTCTGGTCAAAATTTGATCAGCAAAGACCCTGGCTCTTCATAGCGAAGAGCAACCGTGATGGAAACAGTAATGAACTGGACTTGGTTTCATAAGCTCGGCTCGCCCAAATGGTTTTACGGCATCAGTGGCAAACTGCTGCCGTGGCTGAGCGTCGCGGCGTTGCTGCTGATCAGCGTTGGTGTAGTGTGGGGCCTGGCCTTCGCGCCGCCGGACTACCAGCAAGGCAACAGCTTTCGCATCATTTATATCCACGTTCCGGCCGCCATGCTGGCCCAGTCCATCTACGTGATGCTGGCGGTGTGCGGCATCGTCGGGCTGGTTTGGAAGATGAAGCTGGCCGACGTCGCCCTGCAATGCGCGGCGCCCATCGGCGCGTGGATGACCGCCGTGGCGCTGGTCACCGGCGCGATCTGGGGCAAACCGACCTGGGGCTCGTGGTGGGTCTGGGATGCACGACTTACGTCCATGCTTATTCTGTTGTTTCTGTACTTCGGTCTTATTGCGCTGGGCAACGCGATCAGCAATCGTGACAGTGCCGCCAAGGCCTGCGCGGTATTGGCGATTGTCGGCGTGATCAACATCCCGATCATCAAATACTCGGTGGAGTGGTGGAACACCCTGCACCAGGGCGCGACGTTCACCCTCACTGAAAAACCGGCGATGCCCGCCGAGATGTGGCTGCCACTGCTGCTGACGGTGCTGGGTTTCTACTGTTTCTTCGGCGCGGTGTTGCTGCTGCGCATGCGCCTTGAAGTGCTCAAGCGCGAAGCCCGCGCCAGTTGGGTCAAGGCCGAAGTGCAGAACAGTCTGGAGGCCGCTCGATGAGTTTTGCTTCATTCGGCGACTTCCTCGCCATGGGCCATCATGCCCTGTATGTCTGGTCAGCCTATGGCATCTGCCTGGCGGTGCTGGCCCTCAACGTGGCGGCGCCGATCCTGGCCCGCAAGCGGTATCTGCAACAAGAGGCGCGTCGTCTGCGCCGGGAGAACGGCAAGTGAATCCGCTGCGCAAAAAGCGTCTTATCATCATTCTCGCGATCCTGGTCGGTGTCGGCGCTGCTGTCGGCCTGGCCCTGAGCGCCCTGCAGCAGAACATCAATCTGTTTTACACCCCGACTCAGATCGCCAACGGCGAAGCCCCGCAAGACACGCGGATCCGCGCTGGCGGCATGGTCGAGAAAGGTTCGCTGCAACGCTCCGGCGATTCGCTGGACGTGAAATTCATCGTCACCGACTTCAATAGATCCGTGACCATCAGCTACCTCGGCATCCTTCCGGACCTGTTCCGCGAAGGGCAGGGCATCGTTGCCCTGGGCAAGATCAACGCCGACGGCGTGGTGGTGGCCGACGAAGTGCTGGCCAAGCACGACGAGAAGTACATGCCGCCGGAAGTGACCAAGGCTTTGAAAGACAGCGGTCAATCTGCTCCAACGCCCGCGAAGGAGGGTTGATCGATGACGTCCGGACTCTTTATTCCTGAACTCGGCCATCTGGCCATGATTCTGGCGCTGTGTTTCGCGCTGGTTCAGGCCATCGTGCCGTTGCTCGGTGCCTGGCGCGGTGACCGCTTGTGGATGAGCCTCGCCCAACCGGCCGCCTGGGGGCAATTCGCGTTTCTGCTGTTCGCCTTCGGTTGCCTGACTTACGCCTTCATGGCCGACGATTTCTCCGTCGCCTACGTTGCCAGCAACTCCAACAGCGCATTGCCGTGGTACTACAAGTTCAGCGCGGTGTGGGGCGCTCACGAAGGGTCGTTGCTGCTGTGGGCGTTGATTCTCGGCGGCTGGACCTTCGCGGTGTCGGTGTTCTCCCGACAATTGCCGCAAGTGATGCTGGCTCGCGTTCTGGCAGTGATGGGCATGATCAGCACGGGTTTCCTGCTGTTCCTGATCCTCACGTCCAACCCGTTTGCACGGATCCTGCCGCAGATTCCTGCGGACGGTCGTGATCTCAACCCACTGCTGCAAGACATCGGCCTGATCGTTCATCCGCCGATGCTGTACATGGGCTATGTCGGTTTCTCCGTGGCCTTCGCTTTCGCCATCGCTGCACTGCTGGGCGGTCGTCTTGATGCGGCGTGGGCTCGCTGGTCCCGTCCGTGGACCATCGTCGCCTGGGCCTTCCTCGGTATCGGCATCACCCTCGGTTCATGGTGGGCGTACTACGAACTCGGCTGGGGCGGCTGGTGGTTCTGGGATCCGGTGGAAAACGCCTCCTTCATGCCATGGCTGGTGGGTACGGCGCTGATTCACTCCTTGGCGGTCACGGAAAAACGTGGCGTGTTCAAGAGCTGGACCGTGTTGCTGGCCATCGCTGCCTTCTCGTTGAGCTTGCTGGGGACCTTCCTCGTACGTTCCGGCGTGCTGACCTCGGTTCACGCCTTTGCGTCCGACCCTGAACGCGGCGTGTTCATCCTGATCTTCCTGCTGTTCGTGGTCGGTGGTTCGCTGACGCTGTTCGCCCTGCGCGCTCCCGTGGTGAAAAGCCACGTCGGCTTCAACCTCTGGTCCCGGGAAACCCTGCTACTGGGTAACAACCTGGTGCTGGTAGTGGCGGCGTCGATGATTCTGCTCGGCACGTTGTATCCGCTGATCCTCGATGCGATGACCGGCGCCAAGCTGTCGGTCGGCCCGCCGTACTTCAACGCACTGTTCATCCCGTTGATGGCCTTGCTGATGATGGTGATGGCAGTCGGCATGCTGGTGCGCTGGAAAGACACTCCGGTCAAATGGCTGTTGAGCATGTTGACCCCGGTGTTGCTCGGCAGCGCCGCGCTGGCCGTGGTAGCCGGTGTCGCTTATGGCGATTTCAATTGGGCGGTGATTGCGACGTTCATGCTCGCGGCCTGGGTGTTGCTGGCCGGTGTGCGTGACATCTTCGACAAGACTCGCCACAAAGGCCTGATCAAAGGTCTGCCGACCCTCACCCGCAGTTATTGGGGCATGCAGGTCGCTCACCTCGGCATCGCCGTGTGTGCCCTCGGCGTCGTGCTGTCGAGCCAGAACAGTGCCGAGCGCGATTTGCGCCTGGCGCCGGGCGAGTCCATGGACCTGGCCGGTTACCACTTCGTGTTCGAAGGCGCCAAACACTTCGAAGGCCCGAACTTTACGTCTGACAAGGGCACCGTACGGGTGATCCGCAACGGCAAGGAAGTCAGCGTGCTGCACCCGGAAAAACGCCTCTACACCGTGCAGAACTCGGTGATGACCGAAGCCGGGATCGACGCCGGTTTCACCCGCGACCTCTACGTCGCACTCGGCGAACCGTTGGGCGACGGCGCTTGGGCCGTTCGCGTCCACGTCAAACCGTTCGTGCGCTGGATCTGGTTCGGTGGGCTGCTCACTGGTTTGGGCGGGTTGCTGGCGGCACTGGATCGCCGTTACCGGGTCAAGGTAAAAAGCCGTGTGCGTGAAGCACTGGGCATGACGGGAGCCACGGCATGAGACGTTGGTTGATGCTGTTGCCACTGGTGATTTTTCTGGTGGTGGCTGTTTTCCTTTATCGCGGGCTCTATCTGGACCCGGCCGAGCTGCCTTCGGCGATGATCAACAAGCCGTTCCCGGAGTTTTCCCTGCCGGCCGTGCAGGGCGACAAGACCCTGACCAAGGCCGACATTCTGGGTAAACCGGCACTGGTCAACGTCTGGGGCACCTGGTGCATTTCCTGCCGGGTCGAGCACCCGGTGCTGAATAAACTGGCCGAGAAGGGCGTGCTGATCTACGGCATCAACTACAAGGACGTCAACGCTGACGCCTTGAAGTGGCTGGTGGAATTCCACAATCCGTACCAGTTGGACATCCGTGACGACGCAGGCACATTGGGTCTGAACCTGGGTGTGTATGGCGCTCCGGAAACCTTCTTCATCGACGCCAAGGGCATCATCCGCGACAAGTTCGTTGGTGTGATCGATGAACAGGTCTGGCGCGAAAAACTGGCGGCCAAGTATCAGGCGCTGGTCGATGAGGCCAAGCCATGAAGCGCTGGATAGCTGCCGCAGTATTGGGTTTGAGCATGGCCGGCGTGGCGCACGCGGCCATCGACACGTATGAGTTCGCCAAAGAAGGCGACCGTGAGCGTTTCCGCGAGCTGACCAAAGAGCTGCGCTGCCCCAAGTGCCAGAATCAGGACATTGCCGATTCCAACGCACCGATCGCCGCCGACCTGCGCAAAGAGATTTTCCGCATGCTCGGCGAGGGCAAGGACAATCAGCAGATCATCGACTTCATGGTCGACCGCTACGGTGATTTCGTCCGCTACAAACCCGCTCTGAACGCCAAGACTGCTTTGCTCTGGTTCGGCCCTGCCGGCCTGCTGCTGGGCGGTTTTGTGATCATCGCCGTGATCGTCCGCCGTCGTCGCGTGCAACGCGCTGACACCAAGGATGAGCTCTCTGCCGAGGAGCGTGAGCGCCTCGACCACCTGTTGGATAAAACCAAGAATGATTGATTTCTGGCTCGCTGCAGGTCTGCTACTTCTGGTTGCCCTGAGTTTTCTGTTGATTCCCGTTCTGCGTGGTCGTCGCGCCCAGCTTGAAGAGGACCGTACGGCCCTGAACGTCGCGCTGTATCAGGAGCGTGTGGCCGAGTTGCAGACTCAGCAGGAAGAGGGCGTTCTCGACGCCGCGCAAATGGACACCGGTCGCGCCGAAGCCGCCCGTGAATTGCTCGCCGACACCGAAGGCGTCGAAGTGCCGCGTGTGTCCCGCCTGGGCAAACCGTGGCCCTTGCTGGCGGCGATTCTGGTACCGGTGCTGGGTCTTGGCCTGTATTTGCATTTTGGGGCGAGCGACAAGGTCGAACTGACCCGTGAATTTTCCCAGGCGCCGCAGTCGATGGAAGAGATGACCCGTCGCCTGGAACGTGCGGTCTCGGCTCAGCCGGATTCGGCCGAAGGTTTGTACTTCCTTGGTCGCACGTACATGGCTCAGGATCGCCCTGGCGATGCGGCGAAGATCTTCGAACGCACGGTGAACCTGGCCGGTCGTCAGCCGGAACTGTTGGGTCAATGGGCGCAGGCCCAGTACTTCGCCGACGGCAAGAAGTGGTCGGACAAGGTTCAGGCCCTGACCGACGAAGCACTGAAAGCCGATCCGAAAGAAGTCACCAGCCTTGGCTTGCTCGGTATTGCTGCCTTTGAAAGCCAGCGTTATCAGGACGCCATCGACTACTGGAATCGCCTGCTGGTGCAACTGCCCCCGGAGGACAGTTCCCGTGCCGCGCTGCAAGGCGGCATCACTCGGGCCACCGAGAAACTCGAAGCCAGCGGCGGCAAGGTGGCCCAGGCGCCCGCCGCCAAGGTGGCGGCACTGCTCAAGGTGCGCGTGGATCTGGCACCAGAGCTCAAAGCCAAGGTTCAGCCGGGCGACAGCGTATTCATCTTCGCCCGCGCCACCGCAGGGCCTCCTGCGCCATTGGCCGCCAAGCGCCTGACCGTGGCCGACTTGCCGGCGACCGTCGAGCTGGGCGATGCCGACGCAATGATGCCGCAGTTGAAACTGTCGAACTTCCCTGAAGTCCAACTGGTTGCGCGCATCTCCCGCGCCGGCAAACCCACTGCCGGCGAATGGATCGGTCGCAGCCAGCCTCTGGCCAGCAGCACCATTGCGCAGCAAACACTGACCATCGACAGCCCGGATAAATGACAGGAAACGCCACTATGACCGCCATCGCTCGTATCACCCTGCTCAGTATGGTTTTGGGGTTAAGTGCTTGTGTGGTCCAACCGCAGCAGCCTGAACGGCTGCCACCGATCCCGCCGTCGCAGCCGCGTCCGACGCCGTCCCCGACACCGACACCGGGCAAGCCGAGCATTCCGGCCAAGCCCGCCAAACCGCTGCCACGCACCTCCGCGAGCTTCGCGCCGCCACCGGGTGGCAACAGCCATTGGGATGCCAAGCTCGGCGTGTACGTACTCGATGATCAGACCAACACCTTCTACCGCCAGCGCACGTACTATCGCTGGGACAACGGCTGGAGCCGGTCGATCAGTCCGAACGGGCCATGGGAAGAGACAGACATCCATGGTGTGCCGGGCGGGTTGGGGCGGCAATTCGGGCAGTAAACAGAAACGGCGATCCTTGGATCGCCGTTTTGCTTTTTGGAGTCTGAAAAGATCGCAGGCTTCGCCAGCTTCTACAGGATCGTTTACGACAAGGACCGGCGGGTGTATGCGGTAAAGGTAGGAGCTGGCGAAGCCTGCGATTTTTTGATCTTGATTGCGTAGCTCAAGGGCGCGGGGTACAGAACACATGCGTCATATACAGCGGTAAAAGAGGATTGCCTCACTCGTATCCTGTCCTTAACGCTTGTGCCTGCTCGGCGAGAAGCGTCATTGCTTGCTCGCTGGCAGTGTCGCGCCGGTTTTTATAGTCCATCAAATCGGCAAAGCGCACACGTCGGTGCTTGCCGGTTTTGTGGTAGGACAACTCGCCGGATTCCAGCAGTTTGATCAGGTGCGGGCGTGAGACGTTAAGCAGGTCGGCGGCTTCCTGGGTGGTCAATTCGGCGTGAACTGGGACCACTTTGACAGCGTTGCCCGTAGCAAGCTCTGCCAGGATGTCGACTAGAAGTCGGAGGGCCGAAGTGGGCAATTCGACGCTATGAGCTTCATTCTGTTCGTCGAAAATCTGGATGTGCTGAGTTTCGAATTGAGTGGCGAGATAGGCCGCCAAGGCGCGCTGCCCCTCGATGGCAGCTTGTACTTCGCGCTCCATAGGCAAGGTGATCGGCGGGTGGATGACAGGCGACATGGCGGTTTCCAATATTCTGAATAATCGAAGCTGGGAGGCTATTCGAATTAATCGAAAATCGCAATAAACGAAATAAACAAAATAATCGAAATATCAGACGTCTTTTGTCAGCAACCCCTGCACATACTCCACAAACGCCCGGGCCTTCGCACTGGCCATCCTGCCCGTAGGAAACACCGCCCAAAGATCCTGATTCGGCAGCGCCCACTCCGTCATAACCTCCCTCACCAAACCACTGGCCAGCTCTGGCGCAAACATCCATTGCGATGCCATGGTCAACCCTTGGTGAGCGAGTACCGCCTCACGTAAACCTTCGGCGGCGTTGACGCGGACTCGCCCGCTGATGATGACTGACTGATCAACTGTCCCGTTGCGGAACTGCCAATTGGCACCGCCACCCAAGGTGTAGACGACTGCTTGATGTTTGCTCAGATCGGCAGGGCAGGTGGGGTCGCCATGTTTTTCGAAATAGGCGGGCGTGCCCAACACCACGCGCCGACACTCGGCGATCTTGCGGGCGGTGAGGCCGGAGTCGCTCAAGGCGCCCATGCGCAGGGCGATGTCGACGCCTTCTTCCACCAGATTGACGTTTCGGTCATCCAGCATCAGGTCGATGTTCAGGTCCGGGTTCTGCTCGAGAAATGTCCCCAGGTGCGGAACGATGTGCAGCCGGCCGAAGGTCACGGCGGCACAGATGCGCAGGTTGCCGCTCAGGCCGCTGGCGGCACCGCGAGCGGCATTGTCAGCCTCATCGGCTTCTTCGATGGCGCGCTTGGAGCGCTCGAAAAACGCCAGGCCCGCCTCGGTCGGCGTCAGACCTCGGGTCGAACGCAACAGCAGCCTGACCGCAAGGCGCGCTTCCAATTGCGCGATGGCTTTCGAGACGGCGGGCTGGCCGATGTTCAGGCGCCGGGCGGCGGCGGAAAACGAACCGGTTTCCACCACGTAGACGAAGGTTTCCATTGCGCCGAGGCGGTCCATCTCAGGTCCTTGTGCAAGTCTGAATAATGTTGAGATCCCCTGTGGGAGCGAGCTTGCTCGCGAAAGCGGACTGTCAGCCTCAACAATGTTGGATGTGCCGCCCCTTTCGCGAGCAAGCTCGCTCCCACAGGGGTTGGTGTTGTTGGTTAAAACGCGGCTTTACCTATCGAGGACCCGCCGTCGACAAACAGAGTTTGCCCGGTGATAAACCCGCTCTGCTCGGACAACAAAAACGCAATCGCCGCAGCGATCTCCTGCGGTTGCCCCAGCCGACCCATCGGCACGCCGGCCAGATACCGCGCCTCACCTTCGCTGCCCGGCGGATTGTTGGCGCGAAACAGTTCGGTTTCAGTTGGCCCCGGGGCCACGGCGTTCACTGTTACGCCGGTTTGCGCCAGTTCCAGCGCCCAGGATCGTGTGAAGTTGATCACCGCCGCTTTGGCCGCCGCATAGGCGGTGCGCTGCGTAATACCCAGCACAGTCAGGCTGGAAATGTTCACCACCCGACCCCAGGCCTTGGCGCGCATGTTCGGCAGCAGTGCCTGAGTAGCCTGCAAAGCCGAATGCAGGTTGACGCGCATCACGTCGTCGAAAGTATCGAGGTCGATTTCGCCCAGCACCTGCGGGCGCACCAGACCGACGTTATTCACCAGCCCGTCGAACTCATAAGTCCTGGCCAGATCCGCCAGCACTTCCTGAGTCAGTGCCCTGTCGCTCAGATCCAGCGGAAACAGGATGCCGGGAAAGCTCAGGTCGGGCGATCGGGCGATTCCGACCACCCGATGACCCGCGCGGTCCAGGTGCTCGGCGACCGCACGGCCGATGCCTTTGCTGGCACCGGTGATGAGAAAGGTACGTCGGGTCATTGCACACTCCTTGAAAGAACATGCCGCGGGTCCGGCGGCATTTGATCGGTTCAGCCGCGAATCGCATCCAGCATCGCGTCAGGCTCAGGACGCTGAGTGTAATCCGGGTTGACCTCGGCGTAACGAACTAGGCTGAGCCAAAGTATTCATTCCTGGGAAGAATGCCGCCGCCCGCAATCACACTCTGTAAAACAACCGAGCGTCGCGTTCCGGATTTTTGTGCTTGAGTAAAGATAACTCTAGGGTTACTTTTGTTTGGGCCTGAGCAAGGAGGCGATTGGTGCAGAGCAGGCTATTGATCAAGGAGTTGGAGGAGGCCGGCTGGATACTGGATCGGATTGCCGGCAGTCATCACCTCTTCAAACACCGATACAACCCGTACACGATACCCGTCCCTCATCCGAAAAAGGATTTGCCGATCGGGACGGTCAAAAGCATCAGGAGGCGAGCCGGGCTGTATTGCCCGGGAGCCAGTTACGCAGGAGATCCATAATGCAATATCCAATCTGTATCGAGTGGGGCGACGAGAACACCGCCATCGGTATTCAGATCCCCGATATTCCAGGCGCCGTAACGGCCGGGGATACGTTTGAAGACGCCTACAACGCGGCGGTCGAGATTGCCCACATCATGCTTCAGGAGATTGCGGCTGATGGGGAGTCGATTCCCATGCCTACATCTGCTGCCGCCCACCGTGGCAATCCGGACTTTGCCGACATGGGCTGGGGAATGCTGGAGCTGGACATCGCGCCGTACATGGGCAAAACCGAGAAGGTCAATGTGACGCTGCCCGGCTATGTGATCCAGCGTATCGATCGTTATGTGCGTGAGCACAATGTCAAAAGCCGCTCTTCATTTCTGGCAGATGCGGCGATGGAGAAGTTGGTTCGGCACTGAATGGTGTCAGTCACACAGCAATTGCAGATCAACCTCGCTCCCGTAGGAGCGAGCGGTGCGGCGGTCCGACTTGCCCGCGATGCTTTTAAAGCTTCACGCCGCCGCCAACGAACGCTTCTCCGAAACACTCAAAAACCGTAATAACGCCAACAGCGGAAACGCGCTACCCACCATCACGATCCACAACCAGCCGCCGTGTTCATACACAGCACTGGCCACCGAAGAACCAAATGCGCCGCCGATGAAGATGCTGGTCATGTACAGCGCATTCAGGCGACTGCGGCTTTTGGCGTCGAGGGCGTAGACCGCGCGTTGGCCGAGGACCATGTTCATTTGTACGCAGAAGTCGAGCACCACGCCGGTGACGGCAAGGCCGATGACGCTGTAGACCGGATGGATGAACGCGGGCAGGAAGCTCAGGCTGGCGAACAGCAGGGCCAGCAGTGAAGCGATGCGGGTGTGGCCGGCATCGGCCAGTCGACCGGCAATGGGGGCGGCGATGGCGCCAATGGCCCCGACCAGGGCGAAGATCGCGATCTGGGTTTGCGACAAGCCATGATTGCGCGCCAGTTCCAGCGGCACGGCGGTCCAGAACAGGCTGAAGGTGGCGAACATGCACCCCTGGTAAAACGCGCGCTGACGCAACACCGGTTGTTGGCGCAACAGGGTCCACAGAGAGCCCAGCAACTGACCATAAGAAGCGCTGTGATCAGGCTGACGCTTGGGAATGGTCAGCGCCAGCACGATGCTGATCGCCGCCATCAACACTGCCGCAATCACAAACATCGCGCGCCAGCCGAAGTGGTCAGCCACCACGCTGGACACCGGTCGCGCCAACAGAATCCCCAGCAGCAAACCGCCCATGATCCCGCCGACCACACGCCCGCGAGACTCTTCCGGTGCCAGATGCGCGGCCAGCGGAATCAGGATTTGCACCGACACCGAACTGAACCCCACCAGCAGCGAGATCAGCAAAAACACATTTGGCTGATCGGTGAACGCAGCGGCTAACAGACTGGCAATTGCCACCACCGTGGTAATGATCATCAAGCGGCGGTTTTCCAGCAGATCGCCCAGCGGCACCAGGAAGAACAGGCCCAACGCGTAACCGATCTGGGTCAGTGAAACGATCAGGCTGGCCATGGTGCTGGTCAGGCCAATGTCCGGCGCGATCAGGCCGATGATCGGTTGGGCGTAGTAAATGTTGGCAACGATGGCGCCGCAGCAGAAGGCAAACAGCAGCACCATGCCTCGGGTCATTGTTGCGGTGCCGTGGGGCACCTGGGTCGCTGGGTTCATAACGGGTCTCGCTGAGCAAAAGAGAATGCGCGCAGGCTAAAGGGCTATCGGAATGGGCAGAAGAGGGTTTGGAGTGATAGCAATCATTCCGTTGCGGAATGAGTGACGGACGTGTGTGATGTCCATCGAGGAGCCTTGCGTCAAAATATCGAGGTCCGATGATACATTCACTTACATCCTGTTCGATAGCGTGCTTATGTTCTGTCCTCACGTTTCATAACCGGAAGGCACTTCCATGAATGCGATGTTTCGTCACGTGGTTCGCGGCGCTTCAGTTGTTACTTTGATCGGCTTGTTCACGGCAGGTCTCGCCCAGGCTGCTGATGCGCCAGGCATGCGCATCGGGGTTCGCGGCGAGATCACCGGGGTCAGCCCCGACGTGCTGAAAGTGCACGTCAATAGTGGTGAAAACGTAGTGATCAACCTGACCAAGGACACCAAAGTCCGCGCCGTCACCCTGGCCAACATCGAAGACATCAAACCCGGAAGTTACATCGGTTCGGCGGCCGTGCCTCAGGAAGACGGCACGCTCAAGGCGCTGGAAGTCCATGTCTTCCCACCGGAGCTGGCTGGTAGCGGTGATGGACATCGGCCGTTCGATCTGGCCAAGGGCAGCAGCATGACCAATGGCCGCGTGGGCGATCTGGTGGTCAGCAACGGCCGGATTTTGACCGTCAACTACAAGGGCGGGCAACAGAAGATTCTGGTGCCGGAGGATGTGCCGATCGTCAATCTGATGCCGGGGGATCGCAGCCTGCTGAAGGTGGGGGTGAAGATCGTGACGTTTGTGACCCAGAGTGCAGACGGGACGCTCACCGCCCAATCCATCTCGGCCGGCAAGGATGGTGTTACACCGCCGATGTAATGGCTGGTGATAACCCCTGTGGGAGCGGGCTTGCTCGCGAAAGCGGTGTGACAGTCAACATCTATGCTGAAGGTTATGACCGCTTCGCGAGCAAGCTCGCTCCCACAGGGGATCTTCATTGGATACAAGTCTTGTGTCTAACCGCGGCCACAAAAAAGGCGACCTTCTCAAGTCGCCTTTTTCATTGGACTCAGGAATTACTGACCGCTGTAGATCTGATCAAAGATCCCGCCATCATTGAAGTGGGTCTTCTGCACAGTCCGCCAGTCACCAAAGGTCTTCTCCACTGACAGGAAATCCACTTTCGGGAAACGATCGGTGTACTTGGCCAACACCGCCGGATCACGCGGACGCAGGTAGTTCGCCGCCGCAATTTCCTGACCTTCCGGCGACCACAGGTACTTCAGGTATTCCTCGGCCGCAGCGCGGGTGCCTTTCTTGTCGACGGTTTTGTCGACCACCGACACTGGCGGCTCGGCTTCGGCGGAAACACTTGGGTAGATCACTTCGAACTGATCACGACCAAACTCACGGGCAATCATTTCCGCTTCGTTTTCGAAGGTCACCAGCACATCACCAATCTGGTTGGTCATGAAGGTCGTAGTGGCGGCGCGGCCACCGGTATCCAGCACCGGCGCTTGTTTGAACAGCTTGCCGACGAAGTCTTTGGCTTTACTTTCGTCGCCACCGTTTTTCAGCACATAACCCCAGGCCGAGAGGTAGGTGTAGCGGCCGTTACCCGACGTTTTCGGGTTTGGCACGATCACCTGTACGCCGTCCTTGAGCAGGTCGGGCCAGTCTTTCAGGGCTTTCGGGTTGCCTTTGCGGACGATGAATACGGTGGCTGAGGTGAATGGCGCGCTGTTGTTCGGCAGGCGGGTGACCCAGTTGTCCGGGACCAGTTTGCCGTTGTCCGCCAGGGCGTTGATGTCGGTAGCCATGTTCATGGTGATGACGTCAGCCGGCAGGCCATCGATCACCGAGCGCGCCTGTTTGCTGGAGCCACCAAAGGACATCTGCAGGGTGATGTTTTCGTTGTGCTCGGCTTGCCAGTGTTTCTGGAAGGCAGTGTTGTAGTCCTTGTAGAAATCACGCATCACGTCGTAGGAAACGTTAAGCAGGGTCGGTGCGGCCTGAGCCATGCTGGTCAGTGCCAGGCCAGCGGCCAGAAGTGAGGCGCCAAAGAGTTTTTTCACTGCGCAGTCCTTGTTCTTTGTAGGAGCTGCCGCAGGCTGCGATCTTTTGATGTTGATTCTTCAAGATCAAAAGATCGCAGCCTGCGGCAGCTCCTACGGGTTAGTTGTCAGTTATCTAAGAGATGTTGCCACTGTTTTGCCAGCGACTATAACGGGGCTCGCATAGTCCTTTAAAGATTAAAAAGTACTTTGCTTATTCCATTTTCTTAAACAATGCATTCCCGCATCGGGAGCAGAACGCCGCCCCATGCTCGTGGTTGTTTTTCTTGCACACAGGGCAGTCATGTTGCAGTTGTTCGCCGCGCATCGCGCTGGCCAGTTCGGCGGTAAAAATCCCCGTAGGTACGGCGATGATCGAGTAACCGGTGATCATCACCAGCGACGAAATCACCTGACCCAGCGGCGTTTTAGGCACGATGTCGCCGAAGCCCACGGTGGTCAGCGTGACGATAGCCCAATAGATGCCTTTGGGAATGCTGGTGAAGCCGTGCTCCGGGCCTTCGATCACGTACATCAGCGTACCGAACACCGTCACCAAGGTGCAGACGCTGACCAGAAACACCACGATCTTCTGCTTGCTGCCGCGCAATGCGGACATCAGATAGTTGGCTTGCTTCAGATACGGGCTGAGTTTGAGCACGCGGAAAATCCGCAGCATCCGAATGATCCGGATGATCAGCAGGTACTGCGCATCGGCGTAGTACAACGCAAGAACGCCGGGCACGATCGCCAGCAAATCCACCAGCCCATAAAAGCTGAACGCATAGCGCAACGGCTTGGGCGAGCAGTACAGCCGCAGGCCGTATTCGATGGCGAAGATGACGGTGAAGCCCCACTCGATGTACGCCAGCACGTTGGCGTAGTTCTGGTGAACCGCATCGATGCTGTCGAGCATCACGATCACAATGCTGGCGAGGATGATCAACAGCAGGGTGCCGTCGAAGCGCCGCCCAGCCACGGTGTCGCTCTGGAAAATCATGACGTAGAGGCGTTGGCGCCAGTTGTTGTTGCATTCCATAAGGTCTTGCCCAAGCCGAAAATGAGAGAAGCCTGGGTGATTGACGAGGATTGCGCAAGCAGGACGCCGGGTACGCCATGTTCAGCCGGTTCTAGTCGTTCATGGCTTAAGAAATTGATTACCTCGTCGATATATCGACTTCCCACAGAACAAGAACCTTTGTTTCGATGTGCTGCCCAGATTTCAGGCGATGGGTTTCAAAACCACACGGAAGCGATATGGATAGTCAGTTTTTCAAGAAAAGCCTGCTGGCAATGGTTGTCAGCACTTCGACCGCTCAGGTATTTGCCAGCGAGTACGACCTGAGCCAGGGTTTCAAGGACTGGAGTGGTCAAACCCTCGGTGAAACCTTGACCCTGACCGGGCAACGGACCCGCCAGAGCAACACGGACAAAACGGGTGTCACGTTCTTCCAGAACACCGTCGCGGGCTCACTCATTAACCGGGGCGACTTCACTTTCGACGCTCAAGGCGCGACGGTGACCGGGATCGGACTGGATGCCGGTTTCCATGGCTTGAACTCTATCGGCAGCAACATCCAGGGTGACTTCATCAATGCCGGCAAGCTTTCTCTTTCCAACGTGAACAACGCTGAGGGAATCGAGATCGGCAATACCACTATCACCGGCAATGTCATCAACGCCGGTACTGTCTCCATCACTCAGGCATCGGGAGCCAATATCTATGGCGAGCCTGAGGGTATCTACTTGCATGGGACCACTATTGGCGGCGATCTGATCAACAGTGGTGTTGTCGATGTGCAGGGTAACTATGCCATGGGGCTGATTCTGGATTCCCATTACGGGCATCCCGTGAGCATCGCCGGCAGGCTTCTCAACTCAGGGACGATTCGTGCCACGGGTCAGGGCGCGTCCGCTTTTCACGTAGAAATCCAAACCAGTGCGTTGAGGATCGAGAACAGCGGCTCGATCATAAGCGCTGGCAAGAACTCCGCGGCTATCGAGTTTTTGGATGGTTCAGTCGGTTATTTGCTCAACACCGGGACTATTGAGGCATCGGGTGAAGACGCCGTGGGCATCAAGCTCGGCGGTGCCACTTTCACGCAGAATGCTGTGTCTGGCGCTCGGGGCATTATCAACTCCGGCAATATCACTGCAGACGGTGTTGCGATCCAGGTCGATGCAGGCCAGACATCAGCGTTCGAGATCAACCAGCAAGGTGGCGAAATTCGCAGCAATCATGCGGCGGCCATCGATGGCGCAGGGTTGGCGCACCTGAACTGGACCGGCGGTGCGATCAAGGGCGATCTGCTCAATCTCAACGGGGTAAATGTTGCTGGTCAGGCCAATTACACCGGTAGCAAAATCGACAGTACGGTTTCCGTCGTTTCGGGCTCTCTGAACCTTCAGAACCAGGGGGCCGAAATTACCGGTGACCTGAACGTCGGTACCAACAGTGGTATCGATATGTTGCTTTCGGACCGCGTCACACCTGGTACGCCTTATTTGACGGTGGACGGCAAGGCCACCTTCGCTCAGTCCTCGAAAGTGACGCTGAATGCCAAACCAGGTGACTTCACACCGACCGCTGCCGGCACTCAATACACCCTGGTCAAGGCCAGCAGCCTGCAGAACAACGGGTTGAGCGTTATCAGTTCGTCCTCGTTGTTAAACGTCGCCAGCTATACAACCGATGCCCAGACGGTCAATGCGCTGGTCACACTGAAAAGTGACAGTCAGGTGGATGAAGAGCAGGGGAGCATCGGTACTTCCAGAAGCACCCGCGAGATTCTCAATCGCTTCAAGAATGGCCCGCTGGGACAATTGAACAGTGATGATGCGGTCTTCAAAGCCTTTGCCAACGCCTCCTCTCAAAAGGAACTGGCAAAGCTCGGTGAGCAACTGGCTCCGGAAGTCAGCGGTGGGGCGGTCAATGCGGCAGTGTCGGGTCAGGCGATGATGAATGGTGCGATCAGCAACCGCGTGTCCGGTCTGCGTTCGGGGCTCTCATCAGGGGATTCGCTGGCAGATACTGGCGTATGGATTCAGGGTTTGAGCAGCAACCAGGATCAGGACAGCCGTGATGCAGTCGCCGGTTACTCGGCCAACAGCAGCGGTGTTGCTGTCGGGGCGGATGGCAAGCTGAATGCCAATTCCACCGTGGGCTTGGCCTATTCGTATCTGAACACCAACGTCACCTCCGATACCGGAAATAAAACCGATGTACAGGGCAGCGCATTGACGCTGTACGGTAGCTGGGACCAACGCAACTGGTTTGTCGATGGCAGCCTCAGTTACGGGCGCAATGACAATGACAGCAAACGCTATATCGCCGACAGCGTGGCCAAGGCCAGCTACAACAGTGACGCATGGGCACTGAGCGTCTTGAGCGGTTATACCTTCAAACTCACTGACCAACTGATTGTCGAACCGCGCGTCGCCGCACGTTACACCAATATTCAACTGGACAGTTTTAATGAGCATGGTTCCTCCGCCGCCCTGCACTCCAATGCCCAGCGCTTCGAAATTGGCGAGCTGGGTGCCGGGTTGCGAATGGCCGCTGACGTGCCATTGCTCAATGGCACCCTTACACCTGAAGCGAGCATGATGGCTTACCATGACTTCATCGGTGACCAGATCAATCAGACCTCCAGTTTCACCTTGGGGGGCTCGCCTTTCATTGTCGCGGGAGCCAGTCCGGTGCGTGATAGTTATGAAGGTCGCGTAGGGGCGAAGTATCAAATTGATGCTCTAACCTTGGGGACCCATTACAGCTATCAAGCGAAGACCGGTTTTAACGCCTACACCTTTACCCTTGAAGCGCGCTACGCTTTTTGATCGACTGGATTGCAACGGTTCGCGCTGGCGGACCGTTGCGTCTGATCAACAGATTAAAACCATGTTTAAAGCACTGGCCGCCATCGGCTTCGCGCTCCTCGGGCTCTTCGGGCTCAGCGGATGCGCGGGTAAAGTCGATTTGCAGGCGGTCAGCCAAGGCTCTTCGCTTACTCCTGGCACGCTCGATAGTTCACCTTACACACTCATGGCCTTGCTACCGCCACCAGAGGGCTACAAGCATCTACGTGTTTACATCGAAGGCGATGGTCGGGCGTGGGCGACACGGTCTCAACCGAGTATCGATCCGACCCCTCGCGTGTCCTTGATGGCGAGATTGGCCGCTGGAGATCGGGGCCCCAGCGCCTATCTGGCGCGCCCTTGTCAGTTCGTGACATCACCGGGTTGCAACACTGATTTGTGGACTTCCGGTCGTTTCAATTCATTGGTCATAGAGACCATGAACGCGGCCCTTGATCGTCTGAAAAGTCGCTTTGCAGTGGAGCAGTTCGAACTGGTCGGATACTCGGGCGGCGCGGCGATTGCCTTGATCCTTGCGGGTTCTCGTAACGACGTCACTCAGGTGCAAACGATTGCCGGGAATCTCGACCCTGTAAAGTGGGCGAAGCTGATGCAGCTCGCGCCATTCTCGAAGCCGGTGACACCTCTGGAGTTTCGCGACAAGTTGCGTGCGCTCCCGCAACGTCATTTCATCGGTTTGAATGACAAGGTCGTGCCGCCTCAAATGCTCCAGGTCTACACCACGCAGCTACAGGGCAAATGCCTGGAAGTCGTCGAAACCCTCGCCACCCACGATCAGGGATACGATGAAAGTTGGGGCTCGCGGTCGGATCTGCCATTGGCTTGCGAGACTGACCCATTGCGCTGAATGCAGACTCAGCCCTTTCAGGCGCCACCCTTGGTTTGGCGCTCAATAGCGCAAGGCGCACTGTCGACACCGGCCTGGCGCAGCACCCGAATGCCGGCACGGATCAGCCAGCAAGCGAGGATAAACGGAGCGGTCAGCGTAGGCAGACCGATGGCGGTAAACACCGGCGTCAGCAACAGCGCTGATGCAATACCGACCAGCGGCAGCCAAGGCTTCTGGCGCTGCGAGCTGAAGGCGAGGGCGGCGAGTACGGCGTTATAGCCACCGAGGCCGATCAATGCGGTATAGAAGTCGTGATGCAGCATGCTCCAGCCCATGCCCGCGACAGACGCCAACAACGCCCAGCAGAATGCGCGGCGATCAGCGATCAGCAAACCCACGGCAATCATCGCACCGGCCAGCGGATGACCGAGGAACATCACCTGGCCGAGGCCTTTCAGTGGTGCGGCGAGCATGTTCAGCGTATTGATTTCGATCAAGTGCGCATTTGTCGAGGGCGTGGCGAAGCACAGCAGCAACCAGCCCAGCCCCACGAAGGGCGCCGTATAGGCAGGCAGGTATTGGCTGACCCGGACGCGTTTGAGCCACTGTTGAGTGAACATCGCGCTCAGGCCGCCCGCGGCGATGATCAGCGGCGGCAACATCGCTGACCAGGGGAAGTAGAGGCTCAGCAGCAAACCGAGCAAGACACCGTTGTAACTGAACAGCCCGGCCTGACGATCGGCCTTGGCATAACCGCGTCGTTGCGCGGTGAGCAGCCCGGCGACACCGCCCAGCAGTGCACCGCCGAGCAGGGTGGGCGCGGTGAAAAGAATGGCCAGCAGGCACAGCAGACCGCACAGCGGGTTGCGCTGGAGGAAGATCTGGCTGAATCCGTTGAGCAGGGCAGTCGCCCAGTCGGGGCAGTGGGTGTTGAAGTGGTTGGCAGGCATTTTCAAGTCTGTGGTGTTTCAGTTAAACCGTGTCGCCTGCTTCGCGAGCAAGTCGAATCGTCGCACCGTCGCTCCCACACTGAATCTCTGTTCAGTATTAGATTTGTGATCAACACACATAACCAATGTGGGAGCGGGCTTGCTCGCGAAGAGGCCGGTACAGACGCTAAATCAACGTCTCGATACGCAGTGAGTTAGTCGACCCAGGCTGCCCAAACGGCACACCCGCCGTGATCAACAACGTGTCGCCACGCTTGGCCATTCCCTGCGCCTGGGCAATCTCCAGCGCCGTCGAACACACCTCATCCACCTGTCGCAGTCGATCATTGACCACCGAGTGCACACCCCACGCCACCGTCAACCGGCGCGCAGTCTGCAGGTTCGGCGTCAGGTTGAGGATCGGCACCGTCGGCCGTTCCCGCGCCGCACGCAAACTCGACGTGCCGGACTCGCTGTAATTCACCAGTACCGCCACCGGCAGCACATTGCTGATGCGACGAATCGCGCAGCTGATCGCATCGGAAACAGTCGCCTCAGCCTTAGGCCGGCTGACGTCCAGTTGCGCCTGATAGTCCGGACCATTTTCCACCTGGCGGATGATCTTGCTCATCATCTGCACGGCTTCCAGCGGGTACTCGCCGGACGCGGTTTCCGCCGACAGCATCACCGCATCCGCACCTTCGGCCACGGCGTTGGCAACGTCGGTCACCTCGGCACGGGTCGGGGCAGGGGAGAAGCGCATCGACTCGAGCATCTGGGTCGCCACCACCACCGGTTTGCCGAGCTGACGGCAGATGCTGATGATGTTTTTCTGAATCTGCGGCACGCTTTCGGCCGGCACTTCCACGCCCAGGTCACCGCGAGCAACCATGATCGCATCGCTCAACTCAGCGATCTCGCGCAGTTGCGTCACCGCCGATGGCTTCTCGATCTTGGCCATCAAAAACGCTTTGTCGCCGATCAGTTCACGCGCCTCGCGAATGTCTTCCGGACGCTGCACAAACGACAGCGCGACCCAGTCCACACCCAGCTCCAGACCGAAGCTCAAATCGCGACGATCCTTGGCGGTCAGCGGGCTCAGTTCCAGCACCGCTTGCGGCACGTTCACACCTTTGCGGTCCGACAGCTCGCCACCATTCAGCACCGTGGTGTCGATGGCGTCGGAGTACTTTGTCACCACGCGAAGACGCAGCTTGCCGTCGTCCAGCAGCAGGTCCATGCCCGGTTCGAGCGCCTCGATGATTTCCGGGTGAGGCAAGTTGACCCGGCGTTCATCGCCCGGCGTCGGATCAAGATCCAGACGCAGCGCCTGACCGCGATGCAGTTGCACCTTGCCCTCGGCGAACTTGCCGACCCGCAATTTCGGGCCTTGCAGGTCCATCAGAATGCCCAGCGGATAATTCAGCTGGCGCTCGACTTCACGAATCCACTGATAGCGCTGAGCGTGGTCGGCGTGATCGCCGTGGCTGAAGTTCAGGCGAAAGATGTTGACCCCGGCTTGCACCAGCTCACGGATGTCGTCGATCCCGTTAGTGGCAGGACCGAGGGTGGCGAGGATTTTGACCTTTTTATCAGGCGTCATTTTTTGTGCTCTCGAGAATCAGGATGGCGCGGAAGTCGTTGACGTTGGTGCGGGTCGGCTCGGTGACGATCAGTGCGTCCAGCGCCTCGAAATAGCCGTAGCCATTGTTGTTGTCCAACTCGTCGCTGGCGCTCAGGCCGAGGGCGGCGGCGCGGGCGTAGCTGTCCGGGGTCATGATTGCGCCGGCGTTGTCTTCGGAGCCATCGATGCCATCGGTGTCGCCGGCCAGCGCGTAGACGCCGGGCAGGCCTTTGAGGCTGTCGGTCAGGCTCAGCAGGAATTCGGCGTTGCGTCCGCCACGGCCATTGCCGCGTACGGTGACCGTGGTTTCACCGCCCGAGAGGATCACGCAGGGCGCCGCCAATGGTTGGCCGTGCAGCACGACCTGACGGGCGATACCGGCGTGAACCTTGGCCACTTCGCGGGATTCGCCTTCCAGGTCGCCGAGTATCAGCGGACTGAAACCGGCCTGACGTGCTTTCACCGCAGCAGCTTCAAGCGACTGTTGTGGACGAGCGATCAGCTGGAAGTGACTGCGCTCAAGGCTCGGATCGCCGGGTTTGACCGTCTCTGATTCCGGGCTCTGTAGCCAGTTGCGCACCGAGGCAGGAACATCGATGGCGTAACGCTTGAGGATCGCCAACGCTTCGGCGGAGGTGCTCGGGTCGGCCACGGTGGGACCGGAGGCGATGACCGTGGCGAGGTCGCCCGGTACATCGGAAATCGCGTAGGTATAAACAGTGGCAGGCCAGCAGGCTTTGCCGAGTCGGCCGCCCTTGATCGCCGAGAGGTGCTTGCGTACGCAATTCATCTCGCCAATGGTGGCGCCGGATTTGAGCAGGGCTTTGTTGATCGACTGCTTGTCGGCCAGGGTGATGCCGGCCGCGGGCAACGCCAGCAGGGCAGAGCCACCGCCCGAGAGCAGGAAGATCACACGGTCGTCTTCAGTCAGATTGCTGACCAGTTCCAACACGCGTTTGGCGACCGCCAGACCGGCAGCGTCAGGCACCGGGTGAGCGGCTTCGACCACTTCGATTTTTTCACACGGGGCGCCGTGACCGTAACGCGTCACCACTAAACCTGATACTTCACCCTGCCAGCAACGCTCCACCACTTGGGCCATGGCCGCGGCGGCTTTGCCGGCGCCGATGACGATCACCCGACCACTGCGGTCTTTGGGCAAATGGGCTTCGAGGACTTGCTGCGGATGGGCCGCGTCGATGGCTGTGGCAAACAGCTCGCGCAGGAATTGTTGCGGATTGACCGACATGGCGGGCTCCCGGGAATTTCTTGTTATTGGAGAACGACTCGGTTCCCTGTGGGAGCGGGCTTGCTCGCGAAGGCGGTATGTCAGTCAACATCTCTGTTGAATATGAAATCGCCTTCGCGAGCAAGCCCGCTCCCACAGGGTTTTGGTGCAGGGCTTACTTATCGCGAATCGAGAAATTCGCCATGTGTTCCAGGCCCTTGATCAGCGCCGAGTGGTCCCAGTTGCTGCCACCGATCGCTGCGCAGGTGCTGAACACTTGCTGGGTGTTGGCGGTGTTCGGCAGGTTGATGCCCAACTCGCGCGCGCCGGCCAGGGCCAGGTTCAGGTCCTTCTGGTGCAGGCTGATGCGGAAGCCTGGGTCGAAGGTGCCTTTGATCATGCGCTCGCCGTGCACTTCGAGGATCTTCGAGGATGCGAAACCGCCCATCAGTGCTTCACGGACCTTGGCGGGATCGGCACCGTTTTTCGAAGCAAACAGCAGGGCTTCGGCCACGGCCTGGATGTTCAGCGCCACGATGATCTGGTTCGCCACTTTGGCGGTTTGACCGTCGCCGTTGCCGCCCACCAGGGTGATGTTCTTGCCCATCGCCTGGAACAGTGGCAGAACGCGTTCGAAGGCATCGGCATCGCCGCCGACCATGATGCTCAGGGTCGCGGCCTTGGCACCGACTTCACCGCCGGACACTGGCGCGTCGAGGTACTGAGCGCCTTTTTCGTTGATTTTGGCAGCGAAGGCTTTGGTGGCGGTTGGCGAGATCGAGCTCATGTCGATCACGACTTTGCCTTTGCCGACACCGGCCGCAACACCGTCGGCGCGGAACAGCACGTCATCGACCTGCGGGGTATCCGGCACCATGACGATGATGAATTCGGCTTCTTGCGCGACTTCTTTCGGGTTTGCCAGAGCGACGGCGCCACCGGCAATCAGGTCGGCAGGCGCGGGGTCGTGGTGCGCCGACAGGAACAGGCTGTGACCGGCTTTCTGCAGGTTCAACGCCATTGGGTGGCCCATGATGCCGGTGCCGATAAATCCGATTTTAGCCATGAGAAATTCCTCTTTTTTTATGTGGCCCCCTGTAGGAGCTGCCGAAGGCTGCGATCTTTTGATCTTGATCTTGAAAGGCAAAGTCAAAAGATCGCAGCCTTCGGCAGCTCCTACAGGGATGTCATGTTCGGTTAGATTGCGTTATGGGTTTTCAACCAGCCCAAACCCGCTTCAGTGGTAGTCAGCGGCTTGTATTCGCAACCGACCCAACCCTGGTAACCGATGCGGTCCAGATGTTCGAACAGGAAGCGGTAGTTGATCTCACCGGTGCCCGGTTCGTTGCGCCCTGGGTTGTCCGCCAATTGCACGTGGTTGATCTCGCCCAGGTGCGCGGCCATGGTGCGGGCGAGGTCGCCCTCCATGATTTGCATGTGGTAGATGTCGTATTGCAGGAACAGGTTGGCGCTGCCGACCTGTTCGCGAATCGACAGGGCTTGCGCCGTGTTGTTCAGGTAGAAACCCGGGATGTCGCGGGTGTTGATCGCTTCCATCACCAGTTTGATGCCCGCCGCTTGCAGCTTGTCGGCGGCGTACTTGAGGTTGCTGACGAAGGTTTTTTCCACGGTGGCATCGTCGATGCCTTGTGGACGAATACCGGCCAGGCAGTTGACTTGGGTGTTGCCCAGCACTTTCGCGTAGGCAATCGCCAGGTCGACACCGGCGCGGAACTCTTCAACCCGGTCCGGCAGGCACGCGATACCGCGTTCGCCCTTGGCCCAGTCACCGGCCGGCAGGTTGAACAGCACCTGGGTCAAGCCATTGGCATCGAGCTTGGCTTTGATCTCGGCGGAGCTGAAGTCGTAAGGGAACAGGTATTCGACACCACTGAAGCCGGCCTTGGCGGCAGCTTCAAAACGGGCAAGAAAATCCTGCTCGGTGAACAGCATGGACAGGTTGGCTGCGAAACGCGGCATGGTGGTCTCCTGTAAATTTGTGAAGCCTCCTGTGGGAGCGAGCTTGCTCGCGATAGCGGTATGCCAGACAACAAAGATGTTGAATGTGCCGGCCTCATCGCGAGCAAGCTCGCTCCCACAAGGGCGTTAATCGAGCATCGAAATCGCGGTTGGCGCATCGTTGCCGACCAGCGCCAGGTCTTCGAACTCGTTGACGGCGTTGATCTCGGTGCCCATGGAAATGTTGGTCACGCGCTCCAGAATAATCTCGACGATGACCGGCACCCTGAACTCTTCAATCATTTCCTGAGCCTTGCGCAGGGCAGGCTGGATCTGACCCGGTTCGAACACACGCAGCGCCTTGCAGCCGAGGCCTTCAGCAACCGCGACGTGGTCGACACCGTAACCGTTGAGTTCCGGGGCGTTCAGGTTGTCGAAGGCCAGCTGTACGCAGTAATCCATGTCGAAACCGCGCTGAGCCTGACGAATCAGCCCCAAATACGAGTTGTTGACCACCACGTGGATGTACGGCAGCTTGAACTGCGCGCCCACCGCCAACTCTTCGATCATGAACTGGAAGTCATAGTCGCCCGACAGCGCCACGACCTTGCGGGTCGGATCAGCCTTGACCACGCCCAGCGCTGCCGGAATGGTCCAGCCCAACGGACCTGCCTGACCGCAGTTGATCCAATGACGCGGTTTGTAGACGTGCAGGAACTGCGCGCCGGCAATCTGCGACAGACCGATGGTGCTGACGTAGCAGGTGTCTTTGCCGAACACCTGGTTCATCTCTTCGTAAACGCGCTGCGGCTTGACCGGCACGTTGTCGAAGTGAGTCTTGCGCTGCAGGCTGGACTTGCGCTGCTGGCAGTCTTGCAGCCAGGCGCTGCGGTTTTTCAGCTTGCCGGCGGCTTGCCATTCGCGAGCGACTTCGATGAACACGGTCAGCGCGGCAGCGGCGTCGGAAACGATGCCCAGGTCCGGGGTGAACACGCGGCCGATCTGGGTCGGTTCGATGTCAACGTGAATGAACTTGCGGCCTTCGGTGTAAACGTCGATCGAACCGGTGTGACGGTTAGCCCAGCGGTTACCGACACCGAGCACCAGGTCGGATTTGAGCATCGTGGCGTTGCCGTAACGGTGCGAGGTTTGCAGACCGACCATGCCGACCATCAACGGGTGATCGTCCGGAATGGTGCCCCAGCCCATCAGGGTCGGGACCACCGGAATACCGGTCAACTCGGCGAATTCCACCAGCAACTCGCTGGCGTCGGCATTGATGATGCCGCCACCGGCTACCAGCAACGGACGCTCGGCCTGATCGAGCATGGCCAGGGCCTTCTCGATTTGCACGCGGTTAGCGGTTGGCTTGGCCAGCGGCAGTGGTTCGTAGGCGTCGATGTCGAATTCGATTTCAGCCATCTGCACGTCGAACGGCAGATCGATCAGCACCGGGCCTGGACGGCCGGAGCGCATTTCGTAGAAGGCTTTCTGGAAAGCGTAAGGCACCTGGCCCGGTTCCATGACGGTGGTTGCCCACTTGGTCACTGGCTTGACGATCGAGGTGATGTCGACAGCCTGGAAGTCTTCCTTGTGCATACGGGCGCGGGGGGCCTGGCCGGTAATGCAAAGAATCGGGATCGAGTCGGCCGAGGCACTGTAGAGCCCGGTGACCATGTCGGTACCGGCAGGTCCCGAAGTGCCGATGCACACGCCGATGTTGCCGGCCTTAGTGCGGGTGTAACCCTCGGCCATGTGCGAGGCGCCTTCAACGTGGCGAGCGAGGACGTGATCGATGCCACCGACCTTCTGCAAGGCGGAGTACAGCGGGTTGATCGCGGCGCCCGGGATGCCAAAAGCGGTATCAACCCCTTCACGGCGCATCACCAGAACGGCGGCTTCGATTGCTCTCATTTTGCTCATGGTTTTGGTGCCTCTTACGTTTTGTAATTGTATACAAGTGGCTTTGCGCAGAGTGTATTCACGGCGGACGGCGCAGGTCAATCCATTTTCTCAAGCGGCCGTTTCATTCGTCGGAAGCCAGATATACTGTGGCTTTTCGTCGCATGTGGCGCTTTTCGAAAATTATTGTATACAAAAAAATAACTCATTGTGTTCTATTTGTTGCATCGGACTTCTGAACAAAAAGCAGTCCAGCAGCTTTCCCTATAACAAAATGAGGACGGCACCATGAGCGCTTTAACCTTGAAAGTCGCAGTCAACCTGGCCAATCAGGCTATCTCCGCAGGGCGTGCAATCTCGGCGGCTCCATTGACCATCGCCGTACTGGATGCGGGTGGACACTTGGTCACCCTGCAGCGTGAAGACGGCGCCAGCCTGCTGCGCCCGCAGATCGCCATCGGCAAAGCCTGGGGCGCCATCGCCTTGGGCAAAGGCTCACGCCTGCTGGCGCTGGACGCACAACAACGACCGGCGTTTATCGCCGCTTTGAATAGTCTGGGGCAGGGCAGCGTCGTCCCGGCACCGGGCGGTGTATTGATTCGGGATCAGGACGGGAACGTGCTGGGGGCTGTTGGTATCAGCGGCGATCTTTCTGATGTTGATGAGCAATGTGCGATCAACGCGATTGAGGCGTTGGGGTTGCGGGCGGATGCGGGGGTGACGGCTTGATTATGTGGTGACTGATCTACTGCTTTCGCGAGCAAGCCCGCTCCCACACTGGTTCGTCGGTGGACACAAATTGTGTGAACACTGTAGATCAACTGTGGGAGCGGGCTTGCTCGCGAAGGCGGCCTCCCAGACACATCCAGCTAAAAGTCTGCCGCACCCTCAAGCATTCGCAGGTCTAGCCTTCTCATGAATTCATCATGAGAGAAGGCAAAGGAATGCCTGAACTGTCAGCTTCACATCGCCTGCGAATCGGCCGCTATGCCGAGCAAAACAGGGTTTATCTCCTGACTGCCAATACCCTGAAGCGGGAGCCGGTTTTCATGGATTTCAGCTTGGGAAGATTGGTCGTACACCAATTCAAACAAGCACAGGACCAAGGGTTTGCCGACTCTTTGGCCTTTGTCGTCATGCCTGATCATTTTCATTGGCTTGTCCAGTTGCAAAAAGGGTCGCTGGGCCAGTTGATGTGCCAGACCAAATCGTTAAGTACTCGCACAATCAATGCCGCCACAGGCAGAACAGGCAGCCTGTGGCAGCAGAGTTTTCATGATCATGCGGTGCGACGAGAGGAGGATTTGGTGAAGCTTGCTCGATATGTTGTAGCCAACCCATTGCGGGCGGGGCTGGTTGAGAAGCTTGGCGACTATCCGTTGTGGGATGCGATATGGGTTTGACGGGATACCGAGTTGCCTTCTTCGCGAGCAAGCCCGCTCCCACAGGGGATCTTCGGTGTGGTGGAGATCGAGTGTGGGAGCGGGCTTGCTCGCGAATGGCCGCGCCACGGTCTAACGGTCAGGCTCACACCCCTTCAGCACCAACCGGATAATCGTCTGCGCCGCCGCTTCATAGTCGGCCTCATCGAGCTTGACCTTTCCGGTCACCGCGGAAATCTGCCAGTCGAAGTCGGCATAGGTCTGGGTCGCGGCCCAGATGCTGAACATCAGGTGGTTGGGGTCGATCGGGGCGATCTGGCCGCGGTCGATCCAGGTCTGGATGCAGTCGATGTTGTGCTTGGCCTGGCCGTTGAGCCGTTCAACCAGATCAGCGCTCAGGTGCGGCGCGCCATGCATGATTTCGCTGGCGAATACCTTGGAGGCGAAGGGCAGGTCGCGGGAGATGCGGATTTTCGAGCGAATGTAGCCGCTCAGCACTTCACTGGGCACGCCGTCGGCATTGAACGGTGTCGAGGCCTGCAGAATCGGTTCGATGATGCTTTCCAGGACCTCGCGGTAGAGGTTTTCCTTGGATTTGAAATAGTAATAGACGTTGGGCTTGGGCAATCCCGCCTTGGCTGCGATGTCACTGGTTTTGGTCGCAGCGAAGCCCTTGTCGGCAAATTCTTCACTGGCGGCACGCAGGATCAGTTCTTTGTTGCGCTCGCGGATGGTGCTCATAAACCAGGGGGTTCCTTGCCTGTTCTGGCGGTTGCGCATGGTAGCACCGGCCTCGCGCGGCGCTCAAGAATGCCCCGTGCGGCACCCGGCCGCGCTATGCTGCGCGGCATTCATTCAAGAAGGAAACCTGATTCATGGCAGGAAGCAGTTTGCTGGTGCTGATCGATGACATCGCCGCGGTACTCGACGATGTGGCGTTGATGACCAAAATGGCCGCCAAGAAAACCGCTGGCGTGCTCGGCGACGATCTGGCGCTCAATGCCCAGCAGGTTTCCGGTGTGCGTGCCGAGCGGGAAATCCCGGTGGTGTGGGCGGTGGCCAAGGGGTCGTTTCTCAACAAGCTGATCCTGGTGCCCTCGGCGTTGGCTATCAGCGCGTTCATTCCCTGGCTGGTCACACCGTTGTTGATGATCGGCGGCGCGTACCTGTGTTTCGAAGGTTTCGAAAAGCTGGCCCATAAATTCCTGCACAGCAAGGCTGAAGACCAGGCCGAGCATGCAGAGCTGGTCGAGGCCGTGGCTGATCCGGCGGTCGATCTGGTGGCGTTCGAGCAGGACAAGATCAAAGGCGCCATCCGCACCGACTTCATTCTCTCTGCAGAAATCATCGCAATCACCCTGGGCATCGTGGCGGATGCCTCGCTGACTCAACAAGTCATCGTGCTTTCGGGCATTGCCATCGTCATGACCATCGGCGTGTATGGCCTGGTGGCCGGCATCGTCAAACTCGACGACCTCGGCTTGTGGCTGACTCAGAAGCCAGGACAGATGGCCAAAAGCTTTGGCGGCGGGATCCTGCGTGCGGCGCCGTACATGATGAAAAGCCTGTCGGTGATCGGCACGGCGGCGATGTTTCTGGTGGGTGGCGGAATTCTCACCCATGGCGTGCCGGTGGTTCATCACTGGATTGAAAGCGTCAGTGCAGGGGCGGGCGGTGCCGGGTTTGTCGTGCCGACGTTGCTGAATGCGGTGGCGGGGATTGTGGCGGGGGCCATTGTGTTGGCCTGTGTCATGGTCGTCAGCAAAATCTACAAGGCGCTGAAAGGCTAAAACCTGGCACTGACCAAAAATGTGGGAACGGGCTTGCTCCGGGCGGCGTTCCGACGAAAGCGGCGGAACATTCAACATCGATGTGACTGACAGACCGCTTTCGTCGGAACGCCGCCCGGAGCAAGCCCGCACACAGTTGATTTGTGGTGTTTGAGATTCCGTGCATGAAAAAGGCCATTCGATTCGGATCGAATGGCCTTTTTTTGTTGCCGATGAATTACTCGGCGATCTGCAACTTGCGCGACTCGGTGTACACGTAGCGCACTTTCTCGTACTCGAATGGCGAGTTCAGCTGGCCATAGCGGAAGCTGTTCTGGTAGCGCTTGTCGATACCACGCAGGACCCAGATTTCCGGATGGTTTTCGCTGACTTCGGAGACGTTCAGGAAGTTGATCGCCGACTCTGCGGTGAAATCGACCGCCAGGCCCCCGGTGTCGCGGATGTTGGAAGGTCCGAGGATCGGCAACACGAAGTAGGCGCCGCCCGGTACACCGTAGAAGCCCAGCGTCTGGCCGAAGTCTTCGTTCTGGCGCGGCAGACCCATGGCGGTGGCCGGGTCCCACAGGCCGGCGATGCCGACGGTGGTGTTGAGCAGCAGGCGCGCGGTGGTTTCCATCGAGCGCTGCCCCTTGAACTGCAGCAGGCTGTTCAACAGGTTCGGCACGTCACCGAGGTTGTTGAAGAAGTTGCTGACACCGGTGCGCAGGAAACTCGGCGTGATGTAGCGATAGCCATCGACCACTGGCAGGAACACCCATTGGTCGAAGCGGTAGTTGAAGTGGTAGACGCGGCGGTTCCACTCTTCCAGCGGGTCGTAGACGGCCAGCGCGCTAAGCGTCGAGCGTTCGAACTCGCGCTGATCCAGCCCAGGGTTGAATTTGAGTTTGCTCAGCGGCTCCTTGAAGCCGTCATTGTCAATCACAACCGGTGCGTTGGCTTTGCTGTTGTCGGCATTGGCTACGCCTGCACAGAGTAACGCTGCGATAAGCAGGAGATATTTAGCCACGGAAGAACTCCAGCATGGCGTCGCTGTTGACGCGGTAATTAAGGTTGCCGCAATGGCCGCCCAGTGGATAAACGGTCAAACGATCGCCAAAGGTCTTGCGCAGGAAACCGAGGTCGCCAGGGCCGAGGATCACGTCGTCGGCGTTGTGCATGACGGCGATTTTCGGGCTGTCGTGCAGGTAATCCTTGAGTGCATACAAGCTGACCTGGTCGATCAGTTGCAGCAGGCTGCCGCCGTCGGTGCGGGCGCGCCACATAGGGATGAGCTGTTCGGTGATGTAACAGTCGAAGTCGCACTGCAGCGCACGCTTGAGGTACGGTGTGAGGCTAGTGCCTTCGGTAATCGGGTACTTCGGCGGGGTGATGAGGCCACGGCGGTTGATCAGGTCCGAGGTGAAGGCAATGTCGGCGGCCGAGAAGCGGAATGAGGTGCCGATCAGCATGGCCATCTGTTCGTTGCTCAGGTGCTGCTTGGACTGCTGGAAGTCGTAGAGCAGGGCATCGTTGAGGTCGATGTAGCCCTTCTGCTGGAAGTAGCGGGTCAGTTTGTTCAGCACCAGCTCATAGAAGGTGGTGGTGTTGTTAATGCCCTTGACCTCGGTCTGGACCAACTTGTCCAGGTTGGTGATCGAGGTGTAGAGGTTGACCGGCGGGTTGAGCAGCAAGACTTTCTTGAAGTTGAAGCTGCGACGGGTTTCGTCCAGGTGCGCGACAAATGCCGCGTCCAGGGCACCCAGGCTGTAGCCGGTCAAGTAGTAATCGGTGACGGGGACTTTCGGGTTTTGTGCCCGCACGGCCTGCATTACCCGGTACATGTCTTCGGCATCGTCCTCGGTGATACCCGGGGTGGCGAAGCGTGAGGCGGCGCTCATGAAGTCGAAGCTGGTAGGCGACGACAGTTGCACCACATGGTAGCCGGCCTTGTAGTACAGCTTTTTCAGGTATTCGTTAAGGCTGCTGTCGTAGCGCGCGCCGGTGCCGGAGATCAGGAAAATCAGCGGTGCGGCTTTATCCTGAGTGGCGATGCGATAGGTGAGCTTCTTCACCGGCCAGAAGTTGTCCGGCAGGTCGAACTCACGCTCCGGGCGCAAGGTAACGCTGCGTGTCTGCTGATCGATGTCGTCGTCCAGCGGCAACTCCGGACGCAGGTTCGGCGGTGTCGTGGCAATGGTCGCCTCGAACGGGTTGGTCAAGGGGTAGCCATAGCTGGCAGCGTCGATATCGACGGCCAGTGCGGACGCACTCAAAATAAGGCCGCCAAACAGGGCGGCGAAGCGCAAGAAACGGAGCATGACTAGATCCCTTAGAGAAAGGTGCCGAATGAAGTTCGCAGGCTATGACCACGGGGTTTGCGCCAAAGTGCCATGGATCGGCACCAATCAGGCCTAATTTCGGAGTAATGGTAGCTGGACGATACACTCTGCAGCGATTTCGTGACCAATTATCTCTTGCACGCGTTTGCTTACCGCTGGCGGGGGATTAAGCTGGCCGCCGTTTTCGTTTATTGGAGTGCTTCATGTCCCGCCGTCTGCCTGTGATTCTGCTGCTCGTTCTCCTGCCATTATGGCTGGCCGCCAGTTATGGCGCGCGTTATGGCTTTATGGAAGATGCTCAATGGGTCGGCATCTGTGTGGACGAAGCGAGTCGCTGGGAATGCCAGGTTCGTTCAAGCCTGGGCTTGATGATTCACTTCAATGTCTTGGGCTTCGCGGCATTGGCGGCAGCCTTTATCGGTTTTGTGCTGCCGGGCCGGGCAGGGTGGTGGTTGGCGGTGCTGGCGCTGGTGTTCGGTTTTCCGGCGTTGGCGTTGTACAACACAACTTTGGCTGTTTTTGCGGTGGTGATTGCTGGGTTGCGTCTGGTCAGGGCTTCCCGCAGCGCCTGACAGTCAGTCTTCGCGAGCAAGCCCGCTCCCACATTCGAACGCATCTATCATGAGAACGCGGTCAAATGTGGGAGCGGGCTTGCTCGCGAAGGGGTCAGCAGATGCACCGAAGATTTACCCCTTGCGAACCCGCAAACTGCGCCACAACGCTGCAACCATCAACACACTCACCAGCGCCCAACCCCAGGCCTGCTGATTCTGCAACCCTTCACGGTAAAGCTGCGGCGCAATGCCAGCACCGATGATGAAGGTCAGCAGGGCAATCTCCCGACGCGGCACGCTCACCGGGCGGCACAGATAGACCAGCGCCGGCAGGATGAATGCAACACTCGGGAAGCTGCGATAACGCGGATCGAACACCAGCTCCAGCATCGTCACCGCAGCGGCAAAACCGGCCGCAGCGAGCAACCAGCCCGCCCGACGTTCCAGCGCATTGAACGCCCGTCCGCGCCAGCCAGTGCGAGCGCTCAGAGTCAGTGCCGCATGGGCCAGCACCAACACGTTGAGCGCCGTCAGCAAAGCGACCCACAACCATTCACTGGCAAACCGCGTGGTGACCCGGGCCAGGTCGCCCCAGGCGCCAATCGAGCAGGCGGCCAGCGCACCGAGCAGCGGTAGAACCAGCGCTGCGCGAGTGCTGCGTACACGTCCACCGAGGATGAGTGTGCCGAGGAAGATCAAACCACCCACCACCAGCCACTGCGTCCAGTAAGGCACGTTCGACACCGGACCGGCGAGCACGCCCTTGTCCTGGCGATCGGCATCGAACAGCCCCCAGTAACCACCGACCGCACCTTCGCTGGCGCGTTTCCACGGCTGGTCGAAGGCTTCGATCAGGTTGTAATGCCAGCCTTGCTGCTCCGCCATGATGACAAAACCACGAATGAACTTGGCTTCATTGACCCGGCTCGGCAGGGCGGTTTCACGCTGACGGCCTTCGCTGGGCCAGCCGGTTTCGCCAATCATCACGTCCTTGGGTGCGAACTTGTTGCCGAACACCTGACGTACTTCGGCCACATGCTGCAGGGCGGCGTCGATGTTCGACGGGTCATCTTCCCAGTACGGCAACAAATGGATGGTCAGGAAATCCACCGCCGGGGCGATTTCCGGGTGCTTGAGCCAGAACTCCCAGACGTCGGCGTAAGTGACAGGTTGTTTGACCTGGCTTTTGACTTTATTAATGAGCTTGGCCAGCTGCGCGCCAGTGACTTCCTTGCGCAACAGGGTTTCATTGCCGACGATCACTGAGGTCACCACGTCCGCGTTGGCGTTGGCCGAGGCGATCAGCAGGTCGACTTCCTTGGCGGTGTCCACCGGGTTGCTGTTGACCCAGGCGCCGATCATCAGTTTCAGCCCGTGCTTGCGCGCCAGGTCGGGCAGGGCCTCGAGGCCGGTCATGGAATAGGTGCGGATGCATTCGAAGCTTTTTGCCAGCAGCGCGAGGTCGGCGTCCATGCGCTCGGGGCGCAGCTTGAACGGCTGATCGAACGGCGATTGGTCCTTGTCGAACGGGGTGTAGGAGGCGCATTGCAACTTGTGCGTCGCGCTGGCCACGTCCGGCAGCACCACCGGTTTACCGAGGCCGTACCAGAAGCCACCAAGGGCAAAAAGCCCCAGCAGGCAGGCGAATAGGTAAGCAAAGAAAGGAAAGCGGGATGTCGCGGGCATGGTCAGGCCGTCTGGGAGCAAAGCCGCGCATGTTACCTTCATTTGCCGCGTGCTTGGTGGCCTGCATACTTTTGACATGCAAAGTTTGGGCGGATTGGCCGGCGGACTTCCGGTGGTCTAGATTAATGGCGTTCTGATGTCGTTTCTCGATGCCTTGAGGTCGCTGGCAGAGCAGGTCGCCATTGTCTTGAGGTTGATTATCGACGCATCAGTGCTCTCATAGATAAATCGCGCTGATGTTCGGACGAGTTTGCGGTGGGCGTGATGGGGGCGCTGTGCACCATAACAATACGTTGACGCGACTCGGCATCCGTCGAGCGCAGCACTTTCGGGGAAGTAACGATGAAGATGCGACGACTCTTGGGCGCCGGTGCCGCTTTGGTGCTGGCGATCAGTTCTACTGTAGCCAGCGCCGAAGGCAAGGCAGTGACTATCGGTTATGTCGACGGCTGGTCGGACAGTGTTGCCACGACCAACGTGGCCGCTGAAGTGATCAGGCAGAAACTCGGTTATGACGTGAAACTGCAAGCAGTCGCCACCGGGATCATGTGGCAGGGTGTGGCCACTGGCAAACTCGATGCCATGATGTCTGCGTGGCTGCCTGTGACTCATGGTGAATACTGGACCAAGAACAAGGATCAAGTCGTCGATTACGGTCCGAACTTCAAGGACGCGAGAATTGGCCTGATCGTGCCGGAGTACGTCAAAGCTAAAAGTATTGCCGATCTGAAAACCGACGACAGCTTCAAAGGTCGCATCGTCGGCATCGACGCCGGTTCGGGCGTGATGCTCAAGTCCGAGCAGGCAATCAAGGACTACGATCTGACCGGCTATCAACTCAAGGCCAGTTCCGGCGCCGGCATGATTGCCGAGCTGACCCGTGCCGAGAAGAAAAACGAATCCATTGCTGTCACCGGTTGGGTGCCGCACTGGATGTTCGCCAAGTGGAAACTGCGCTTCCTGGACGACCCGAAAGGCGTTTATGGTGCGGCTGAAACTGTAAACAACATCGGCAGCAAAGAGCTGGCAACCAAGGCGCCGGAAGTTGCCAAGTTCATGAAGAACTTCCAGTGGGCGTCGAAAGACGAAATCGGTGAAGTCATGTTGGCCATTCAGGATGGTGCCAAACCTGAAGTCGCCGCGAAGGATTGGGTGGCCAAACACCCGGAACGCGTTGCAGACTGGACCAAATGATTTGAGCTGACGCGTCTGGTCAGCACTTCTCAAGGCCCCTTGGCAGTCATGCCAAGGGGCCTTTTGCTTTTCCCCAGTGGGAGCGAGCCTGCTCGCGAAGGCGGTGTGTCAGTCGACATAGATATTGACTGACACACCGCCTTCGCGAGCAGGCTCGCTCCCACATTGTTTAGGGGATGCTGGGAAATGGCGATTCTGTCATGTCGTTCTAATACTAAGGTCGTCTGGAACCAGTTCAGTAGCCGCATAGAGTGGATAACGTTCCAACTTCATCTGTGCTGCGAGGATAAAAACAATGAACGACAGCATTTACCTCTCGATTCAAAACAGCCCGCTCTTCAAGGAGCTGGTTAGTAAGCGAGAAAGGTTCGCCTGGATTCTTTCGGCGATCATGCTTGGGCTTTACTCCGGATTCATCCTTTTGATTGCTTACGGGCCGCATATTCTGGGGGCGAAAATCAGCCCCGAGTCTTCGATTACCTGGGGGATACCGATTGGTGTCGGGCTGATTCTCTCGGCCTTTATCCTGACTGCAATCTACGTACGACGCGCCAATGGCGAATTCGACGACCTGAACAATGCGATTCTCAAGGAGGCTCAGCAATGATCCGGCGTCTAATGGCTCTATTGAGCATCGCAGCCTTTGCACCTGGCGCCTGGGCAGGTGAAGCCCTGACCGGCGAAGTGCACAAACAACCGCTCAACGTTTCCGCGATCCTGATGTTCGTCGCGTTCGTGGGTCTGACCCTGTGCATCACCTACTGGGCCTCCAAGCGCAACAATTCGGCGGCTGACTACTATGCGGCGGGTGGCAAGATCACCGGCTTCCAGAACGGTCTGGCAATTGCTGGCGACTACATGTCGGCGGCGTCCTTCCTGGGTATTTCCGCCCTGGTGTTCACCTCTGGCTACGACGGCCTGATCTACTCGATCGGCTTCCTGGTGGGCTGGCCGATCATTCTGTTCCTGATCGCCGAGCGCTTGCGTAACCTGGGTAAATACACCTTTGCCGACGTGGCGTCCTATCGCCTTGGGCAAACCCAGATCCGCACGCTGTCCGCTTGCGGCTCGCTGGTGGTGGTGGCGTTCTACCTGATCGCGCAAATGGTCGGTGCCGGCAAGCTGATTCAGCTGCTGTTCGGTCTCGACTACTACGTCGCGGTGATCCTGGTCGGTATCCTGATGTGCATGTACGTGTTGTTCGGCGGCATGCTGGCGACCACTTGGGTGCAGATCATCAAGGCCGTGTTGCTGCTGTCGGGTGCTACGTTCATGGCACTGATGGTCATGAAGCACGTCAACTTCGACTTCAGCTTGCTGTTTTCCGAGGCGATCAAGGTTCACCCTAAAGGTGAAGCGATCATGAGCCCGGGCGGCCTGGTGAAAGATCCGGTCTCGGCATTCTCCCTTGGCCTGGCACTGATGTTCGGTACCGCTGGCCTGCCGCACATTCTGATGCGCTTCTTCACCGTGAGTGACGCGAAAGAAGCTCGCAAGAGCGTGCTGTATGCAACCGGCTTCATTGGCTACTTCTACATCCTGACGTTCATCATCGGCTTTGGCGCGATCCTGCTGGTCAGCACCAACCCTGCCTTTAAAGACGCGGCTGGCGCGCTGTTGGGCGGCAACAACATGGCGGCGGTGCACCTGGCTAACGCGGTGGGTGGCAGTATCTTCCTGGGTTTCATCTCGGCAGTCGCATTCGCAACCATTCTGGCTGTAGTGGCTGGTTTGACGCTGGCCGGCGCTACGGCGGTATCTCACGACCTTTATGCCAGTGTGATCAAGAAGGGCAAAGCCAACGACAGGGATGAGATCCGCGTCTCGAAAATCACCACCATCTGTCTGGGTGTGTTGGCGATCGGTCTGGGCATTCTGTTCGAAAGCCAGAACATCGCGTTCATGGTGGGCCTGGCGTTCTCCATCGCGGCGAGCTGTAACTTCCCGGTGCTGCTGCTTTCCATGTACTGGAAGAGGCTGACCACACGTGGTGCGATGATCGGCGGCTGGTTGGGTCTGATCAGTGCCGTTGGTTTGATGGTCCTTGGGCCAACCATTTGGGTGCAGATTCTGCATCACGAGAAGGCTATCTTCCCGTATGAGTACCCGGCGCTGTTCTCCATGGCCATTGCGTTTATCGGGATCTGGTTCTTCTCGATCACTGACAAGTCGACTGCGGCTGACAATGAGCGGGCGCTGTTCTTCCCTCAGTTTGTTCGTTCGCAGACGGGCTTGGGGGCGAGTGGGGCGGTTGCTCACTAAGGCTTCAGGTTTGTTTATATAAGCTGCGTTAAACAGAAATGCCCCGGTCGAGAGATTGGGGCATTTTTGTTTGAGTAGTGCTTTGAGAGTTGTGTTGGCCGGCATGCCGCCTTCGCGAGCAAGCCCGCTCCCACATTAGATCTCCTGAGTACGCAAACTCCGCGAACAACCGAGATCAAGTGTGGGAGCGGGCTTGCTCGCGAAGGCGGCAGACCAGTCGGTGCAATACTTGAGGAGAGCAGGGTAAATGGCACAAACAAAAACGGCCTCTATTTAATAGAGGCCGTTCCCGGTGCAACTCAAGACGTTATCGCAAGACAGGTCTTATTTGCGGTCTTCCAGCTTGGTGATGTCACGCGACTCGTAGCCGGTGTACAGCTGGCGCGGACGGCCAATCTTGTACGGGCTGGAGAGCATTTCTTTCCAGTGGGAGATCCAGCCGACAGTCCGCGCCAGGGCGAAGATCACGGTGAACATGCTGGTTGGAATGCCGATCGCCTTGAGGATGATCCCCGAGTAAAAGTCGACGTTCGGGTACAGCGAGCGTTCGATGAAGTACGGGTCGGTCAGTGCGATCTCTTCCAGGCGCATGGCCAGTTCGAGTTGCGGATCGTTGGTAATGCCCAGTTCCTTCAGCACTTCGTCGCAGGTCTGCTTCATGACTGTTGCGCGTGGGTCGCGGTTTTTGTAAACCCGGTGACCGAAGCCCATCAGCTTGAACGGATCGTTCTTGTCCTTGGCCTTGGCAATGTACTTGTCGATGTTCGACACATCGCCAATTTCATCGAGCATGGTCAGAACAGCTTCGTTCGCGCCGCCGTGGGCAGGGCCCCACAGTGCAGCGATGCCGGCGGCGATACAGGCGAACGGGTTGGCACCCGAAGAGCCGGCCAGGCGTACGGTGGAAGTCGATGCGTTCTGCTCGTGGTCGGCATGGAGGATGAAGATCTTGTCCATGGCGTTGGCGAGCACCGGGCTGATCGGTTTGATCTCGCACGGGGTGTTGAACATCATGTGCAGGAAGTTTTCCGCGTACGTCAGGTCGTTGCGCGGGTACATCATGGGTTGCCCCATCGAGTACTTGTAAACCATCGCTGCCAGGGTCGGCATCTTGGCAACCAGGCGGATCGCGGAGATTTCGCGATGCTGCGGGTTATTGATGTCCAGGGAGTCGTGGTAGAAGGCCGAGAGGGCGCCGACTACGCCGCACATGACGGCCATCGGGTGGGCGTCGCGACGGAAACCGTTGAAGAACGTCTTCAGCTGCTCGTGAACCATGGTGTGGTTCTTCACGGTGCTGACGAACTGGGCCTTCTGTTCTGCGGTCGGCAATTCGCCGTTGAGCAGCAGATAGCAGGTTTCCAGGTAGTCCGACTTTTCAGCCAGCTGTTCGATCGGGTAGCCGCGGTGCAGCAGGATGCCGTTGTCGCCGTCGATATAGGTGATCTTCGACTCGCAGGAAGCTGTCGACATGAAACCAGGGTCAAAGGTGAAACGGCCCGTGGCCGTCAGGCCCCGAACATCGATAACATCGGGACCAACGGTGCCGGTTAAAATGGGCAGCTCGACGGGGGCTGCGCCCTCGATGATCAACTGCGCTTTTTTGTCAGCCATGTGGCCTCCTATTTATGCTTGAAATCATCAGACAGACCCCCCACGCAGGGCCCGCACCACTATAGTGAGATAAATTCGAATGTCAATTTGCCTAAAGTCTTGCTCCAGAAGGCTTTAACCGGACTTTTTCCTCGAAATTGACTGCCATTTACGCCTTTTATACGACTTGTGCAATGAGCTATTAGGGGAAGGCGATTGCGTTGTCATTAGTAGCCTAACTGTCTATACTCGGCCTCCGACCGCCAGGGGCTTTTGGGCCTGCTTTACTGGGGGTCGCACTCCCTGGGTGGTGGGTACCTGACCAGTGCACTCCCCAACAACTTTGCCCTGATTGTTAGGGGCTCTTCAGTGTGAAAAAAAGCCGTGAATAGCCAACGACCTGTAAACCTAGACCTAAGGACCATCAAACTCCCAGTCACTGCTTACACGTCCATTCTTCACCGAATCTCCGGAATCATCCTCTTTGTCAGCCTGGCCATCATGCTTTATGCATTGGACAAGTCGCTCGACTCGGAAGAAGGCTTCGGTCAGGTGAAAGCGTGTCTGACCAGTCCGCTAGCCAAGCTAGTGACATGGGGCATCCTGTCCGCCTTGCTGTATCACTTGGTTGCCGGTGTGCGCCACTTGATGATGGACATGGGCATCGGCGAGTCGCTTGAGGGCGGCAAACTGGGCTCGAAAATCGTTATCGCCGTTTCCGTGGTGGTAATCGTTCTGGCAGGAGTTTGGATATGGTAACTAACGTCACGAACCTGTCGCGTTCGGGCCTCTATGACTGGATGGCACAGCGTGTGTCTGCGGTCGTTCTCGCGGCTTATTTCATATTCCTGATCGGATACGTCATTGCCCATCCTGGCATCGGCTACGCCCAATGGCATGAACTGTTCGCAAGCAACTGGATGCGTATTTTCAGTCTCCTGGCCCTCGTTGCCCTCGGCGCTCACGCCTGGGTCGGCATGTGGACCATCGCGACCGACTACCTGACGCCAATGGCGTTCGGCAAGTCCGCGACTGCAATACGTTTCCTCTTCCAGGCAGTATGCGGCGTCGCGATGTTCGCGTACTTCGTCTGGGGTGTGCAGATTCTTTGGGGTATCTGATTCATGTCTACTACAGTTAATACGCTTTCGTTCGACGCCATCATTATTGGCGGCGGCGGTGCCGGCATGCGCGCTGCGCTGCAGCTGGCACAAGGTGGTCACAAGACTGCCGTAGTTACCAAGGTTTTCCCGACTCGTTCGCACACTGTATCCGCCCAGGGCGGCATCACCTGCGCCATCGCCTCGGCAGATCCGAACGATGACTGGCGCTGGCACATGTACGATACCGTCAAGGGTTCCGACTATATCGGTGACCAGGACGCTATCGAATACATGTGTTCCGTAGGCCCGGAAGCGGTCTTCGAACTCGAGCACATGGGTTTGCCGTTCTCCCGTACCGAACAAGGCCGCATCTATCAGCGTCCGTTCGGCGGTCAGTCGAAAGACTTCGGTAAAGGTGGCCAGGCTGCCCGTACTTGCGCCGCTGCCGACCGTACCGGTCACGCACTGCTGCACACCCTGTACCAGGCCAACCTCAAGGCCGGCACCGTATTCCTCAACGAATACTACGGCGTCGACCTGGTGAAGAACGAAGACGGTGCCTTTGTCGGCATGATCGTCATCTGCATCGAAACCGGCGAAACTTCCTACGTCCGTGCTAACGCCACCGTATTGGCGACCGGCGGTGCAGGTCGTATCTACTCGTCCACCACCAACGCCCTGATCAACACCGGTGACGGCGTCGGCATGGCTCTGCGTGCTGGCGTGCCGGTACAAGACATTGAAATGTGGCAGTTCCACCCAACCGGCATCGCCGGCGCCGGTGTACTGGTTACTGAAGGCTGCCGCGGTGAAGGCGGTTACCTGATCAACAAGCACGGCGAGCGTTTCATGGAGCGTTATGCTCCGAACGCCAAAGACCTGGCTGGTCGTGACGTGGTTGCTCGCTCGATGGTTAAAGAAATCATCGCCGGCAACGGTTGTGGTCCGGATGGCGACCACGTAATGCTGAAACTCGATCACCTCGGTGAAGAAGTTCTGCACAGCCGTCTGCCAGGCATCATGGAACTGTCCAAGACCTTCGCTCACGTCGATCCAGCCGTGGCGCCGATTCCGGTCGTTCCAACCTGCCACTATATGATGGGCGGCGTGCCGACCAACATTCACGGTCAGGCAATCACTCAGGACGCCGACGGCGTTGACCAGATCATCCCGGGTCTGTTCGCAGTAGGCGAAGTGGCCTGCGTATCGGTTCACGGTGCCAACCGTCTGGGCGGCAACTCGCTGCTCGACCTGGTGGTATTCGGTCGTGCGGCCGGCCTGTTCCTGGAACAGACCCTGAAAGAAGGCGTCGACTACACTCGCGCTCGCCAGTCCGACATCGACGCTGCCCTGGCACGTCTCGATGGCCTGAACTCGCGTACCGAAGGCGAAGATGTCGCCACCCTGCGTAAAGAGCTGCAAAGCTGCATGCAGAATTACTTCGGTGTATTCCGTACCGGCGAATACATGCAGAAGGGTATTGCCCAGCTGGCTGATCTGCGTGGCCGTATCGCCAACGTCAAGATCAACGACAAGAGCCAGGCGTTCAACACTGCTCGTATCGAAGCGCTGGAATTGCAGAACCTGCTGGAAGTGGCCGAAGCTACCGCCATCGCTGCAGAGATCCGCAAAGAGTCCCGCGGCGCTCACGCCCGTGAAGACTACGAAGATCGCGACGACGAAAACTGGCTGTGCCACACCCTGTACTTCCCGGGTGACAAGCGCGTAACCAAGCGTGCTGTGAACTTCTCGCCGAAGACTGTTCCGACTTTTGAACCTAAGATTCGGACTTATTAAGGGTGGCCGCCATGTTGCAAGTCAGTGTTTATCGCTACAACCCTGATCAGGACGCTGCGCCGTTCATGCAGGAATTTTCGGTCGATACCGGTGGTAAAGACCTGATGGTGCTGGACGTGCTGGCCCTGATCAAAGAGCAGGACGAAGGTTTCTCCTATCGTCGCTCTTGCCGTGAAGGTGTTTGCGGTTCCGACGGCATGAACATCAACGGCAAAAACGGTCTGGCGTGCGTCACGCCGCTGTCCGCTGTCGTAAAAGGTAACAAGCTGATCGTTCGTCCTCTGCCAGGTTTGCCGGTAATCCGTGACCTGGTCGTCGATATGAGCATCTTCTACAAGCAATACGAAAAGGTTAAGCCATACCTGCAGAACGACACGCCGGCTCCGGCCATCGAACGTCTGCAGACCCCTGAAGAGCGGGAAAAGCTCGACGGTCTGTACGAGTGCATCCTGTGCGCTTGCTGCTCGACCTCTTGCCCGTCCTTCTGGTGGAACCCGGACAAGTTCCTGGGTCCAGCTGCTCTGCTGCAAGCGTATCGCTTCCTGGCAGACAGCCGCGACACCAAGACTGCCGAGCGTCTGGCTTCGCTGGATGACCCGTTCAGCGTATTCCGCTGCCGCGGGATCATGAACTGCGTCAACGTCTGCCCGAAAGGCCTGAACCCGACTAAGGCCATCGGTCACGTACGTAACATGCTGCTGCAAAGCGGCGTGTGATTCAGCTGCTGTAACCGGCTGTTGTAAATGTAGTACCGCTGTACCCGTAGATGCTACGGCGCAGGCTTCAACCGGCGCCGTAGTCTTAACCTGAGCAGCAGCTTATAAGGCTGCGGCTCTTATTTTGAAGAAATGAGACAAGCAGGGGCATCCGGGCTGGTACCCGGACTATCAGCGTGATCCTAAGTGGCTTGTTTTAGTCGCTGCATTCGGACTTCTGCAAGCGTGCTCGGTGTCGACGCCGGTGGTGTTCCCCTAACCGAGGGTGACCAAGCATGCAAGAAAGCGTGATGCAGCGCATGTGGAACAGCGCCTACCTATCCGGTAGTAACGCTGCCTATGTGGAAGAGCTCTATGAGCTCTACCTGCACGACCCTAACGCTGTGCCAGAAGAGTGGCGCACCTACTTTCAGAAGTTGCCTGCTGACGGCAACACTGCCACCGATGTTTCGCACTCCACAATTCGCGATCATTTCGTCTTGCTGGCAAAGAACCAGCGCCGCGCCCAACCGGTTTCCGCCGGCAGCGTGAGCAGTGAGCACGAGAAGAAGCAAGTTGAAGTGCTGCGATTGATCCAGGCCTACCGTATGCGTGGCCACCAGGCAGCCCAGCTTGACCCGCTGGGGCTGTGGCAGCGTCCTGCACCTGCAGACCTGTCGATCAATCATTACGGCTTGACCAATGCCGATCTTGATACGACCTTCCGTGCCGGCGACCTGTTCATCGGCAAAGAGGAGGCGAGCCTACGCGAAATTCACGAAGCGTTGCAGCAGACATATTGCCGCACCATCGGCGCTGAATTTACGCATATCACCGATTCCGAGCAGCGCCAGTGGTTCCAGCAGCGTCTGGAAAGCGTGCGCGGCCGTCCGACGTACTCCGCCGACATCAAGAGCCACCTGCTCGAGCGCGTCACGGCCGGCGAAGGTCTGGAAAAATACCTGGGTACCAAATACCCGGGTACCAAGCGTTTCGGTCTGGAAGGCGGCGAGAGCCTGATTCCGATGCTCGACGAGCTGATCCAGCGTTCCGGTTCCTACGGCACCAAGGAAATCGTCATCGGCATGGCCCACCGTGGTCGTCTGAACGTGCTGGTCAACACCTTCGGCAAGAACCCGCGCGAGCTGTTCGACGAGTTCGAAGGCAAGAAGAAGGTCGAGCTGGGTTCCGGTGACGTTAAATATCACCAGGGCTTCTCGTCCAACGTCATGACCACCGGCGGTGAAGTTCACCTGGCCATGGCCTTCAACCCGTCCCACCTGGAAATCGTATCTCCAGTGGTCGAGGGTTCGGTTCGCGCCCGTCAGGATCGTCGTAACGACCCTACCGGCGAGAAGGTTCTGCCGATCTCCATCCACGGTGACGCGGCATTCGCCGGTCAAGGCGTGGTCATGGAAACCTTCCAGATGTCGCAGACCCGCGGTTTCAAGACCGGCGGCACTGTGCACATCGTGATCAACAACCAGGTCGGTTTCACCATCAGCAACCCGCTGGACTCGCGTTCCACCGAGTACGCGACCGACGTTGCGAAGATGATCCAGGCGCCGATCCTCCATGTGAATGGTGATGATCCGGAAGCCGTGTTGTTCGTGACCCAGCTGGCCATCGACTACCGCATGCAGTTCAAGCGTGACGTGGTGATCGACCTGGTCTGCTACCGTCGTCGGGGCCACAACGAGGCCGACGAGCCAAGCGGCACCCAGCCAATCATGTATCAGCAGATCACCAAGCAGCGCACCACCCGTGAGCTGTATGCCGATCGTCTGACTCAGGGCGGTGTGCTGGACGCAGAGCGTGTTCAGGCGAAAGTCGACGAATACCGCAATGCGCTGGACAACGGTCTGCATGTTGTAAAAAGCCTGGTCAAAGAGCCGAACAAAGAGTTGTTCGTGGACTGGCGTCCGTATCTGGGCCACGCCTGGACCGCGCGTCACGACACTCGCTTCGATCTGAAAACCTTGCAGGAACTGTCCGCCAAGCTGCTGGAAATCCCGGAAGGCTTCGTGGTTCAGCGCCAGGTCTCGAAAATTTACGAAGACCGTCAGAAAATGCAAGCCGGCGGCCTGCCAATCAACTGGGGTTACGCCGAAACCATGGCGTACGCGACCCTGGCGTTCGAAGGTCACCCGATTCGCATGACGGGTCAGGACATCGGTCGCGGTACGTTCTCGCACCGTCACGCTGTCTTGCACAACCAGAAAGACGCGGGTACCTACGTCCCGCTGCAAAACCTGTACAAGGGCCAGCCACGTTTCGATCTGTACGATTCGTTCCTGTCCGAAGAAGCCGTGCTGGCGTTCGAATACGGTTACTCGACCACCACGCCTGAGGCGCTGGTGATCTGGGAAGCCCAGTTCGGCGACTTCGCCAACGGTGCCCAAGTGGTTATCGACCAGTTCATCACCAGTGGCGAGCACAAGTGGGGCCGTCTCTGCGGTCTGACCATGCTGCTGCCGCACGGTTATGAAGGTCAGGGTCCGGAGCACTCTTCGGCTCGTCTGGAGCGTTACCTGCAACTGTGCGCCGAGCACAACATTCAGGTAGCCGTACCGACTACGCCGGCTCAGATCTACCACTTGCTGCGTCGTCAGGTGATTCGCCCGCTGCGCAAGCCGTTGATCGTTCTGACTCCGAAGTCGCTGTTGCGTCACAAACTGGCCATCTCGACGCTGGAAGATCTGGCCGAAGGTTCGTTCCAGACCGTTATCCCGGAAATCGATACCCTGGACCCGAAAAAGGTCGAGCGCGTTGTTCTGTGTAGCGGCAAGGTCTACTACGACCTGCTGGAAAAACGCCGTGCCGAAGGTCGTGACGACATCGCCGTCGTGCGTATCGAGCAGCTGTACCCATTCCCTGAGGACGACTTGAACGAAGTCCTGGCTCCGTACACCAACCTCAAACATATCGTTTGGTGTCAGGAAGAGCCGATGAACCAGGGTGCCTGGTACTGCAGCCAACACCACATGCGCCGCATCGTTGGCAATCACAACAAAGCACTCTTTCTCGAGTACGCCGGTCGTGATGCTTCCGCTGCACCTGCTTGTGGTTATGCATCGATGCACGCTGAGCAGCAGGAAAAACTGCTGCAAGACGCCTTTACTGTTTAACGCCTTCGCGCACCTGAAACCGAATTTAAGGACCCACAGATAATGGCTATCGAAATCAAAGCCCCCACTTTCCCGGAATCGGTTGCCGATGGCACCGTTGCCACCTGGCACAAAAAGCCGGGCGACGCCGTCAAGCGCGACGACCTGATCGTCGACATCGAAACTGACAAAGTCGTACTGGAAGTGTTGGCCACCGCTGATGGCGTGCTGGGCGCTATCGTCAAGAACGAAGGCGACGTCGTTCTGTCCGACGAAGTCCTGGGCTCCATCGAAGCGGGCGGCGCTGCTGCCGCTCCAGCTGCTGCCGCTGCTCCGGCCGCTGCACAAGCTGCTGCTCCAGCCGCTGAAGGCGAAGATGATCCTGTTGCTGCACCGGCTGCTCGCAAGCTGGCTGAAGAAAACGGTATCAACATCGCTTCCGTTGCCGGCACTGGCAAAGGCGGTCGTGTGACCAAGGAAGACGTTGTTGCCGCTGTAGCTGCCAAGAAAGCCGCTCCGGCTGCCGCACCTGCCAAGGCTGCTGCTCCTGCCGCTGCTGCTCCAGTGTTCGCTGCCGGCGATCGCATCGAGAAGCGCGTACCGATGACCCGCGTACGGGCCACCGTCGCCAAGCGTCTGGTTGAAGCTCAATCGAACATGGCAATGCTGACCACTTTCAACGAAGTCGACATGACCGAAGTCATGGCCCTGCGTTCGAAGTACAAGGACCTGTTCGAGAAGTCCCACAACGGCGTGCGCCTGGGCTTCATGTCGTTCTTCGTCAAGGCTGCCACCGAAGCGCTGAAACGCTTCCCGGCTGTCAACGCGTCGATCGACGGTGCTGACATCGTTTACCACGGCTATGCCGACGTCGGTGTCGCTGTTTCCAGCGACCGCGGCCTGGTTGTTCCGGTTCTGCGTAACGCCGAACTGATGAGCCTGGCTGAAATCGAAGGCGGCATCGCCACCTTCGGCAAGAAGGCTCGTGACGGCAAACTGTCGATGGATGAGATGACCGGCGGTACTTTCACCATCACTAACGGTGGTACTTTCGGTTCGATGATGTCGACCCCGATCGTCAACCCGCCGCAAGCGGCCATCCTGGGCATGCACAACATTCTGCAGCGTCCTATGGCGATCAACGGTCAGGTTGTTATCCGTCCGATGATGTACCTGGCGCTGTCCTACGATCACCGTCTGATCGATGGCAAAGAAGCTGTGACCTTCCTGGTTACCATCAAGAACCTGCTGGAAGACCCGGCTCGTTTGCTGCTGGATATCTGATTTCGTTGCACGGGCCGTCCAGTGATGGACGGCCCTCCTGTAATGACCAGCTTCGTCCCACGACGGTCCTCAAAAGGGCCCGTCCGGTTTGATTCGAGAAGGAATGACACATGACTCAGAAATTCGACGTGGTAGTGATTGGCGCGGGCCCTGGCGGCTACGTAGCTGCCATTAAAGCAGCGCAACTGGGCCTCTCCACTGCCTGCATCGAGAAATACACCGACAAGGAAGGCAAACTGGCCCTCGGCGGTACTTGCCTGAACGTCGGCTGCATTCCATCCAAGGCGCTGCTGGACAGCTCCTGGAAATACAAGGAAGCCAAAGAAGGCTTCGCGATCCACGGTATCAATCACGCTGGCGTGACCATGGACGTGGCTGCAATGGTTGGCCGTAAAGCCAACATCGTTAAAGGCCTGACCTCTGGCGTTGCCACCCTGTTCAAGGCTAACGGCGTCACTTCCCTGCAAGGCCACGGCAAACTGCTAGCCGGCAAGAAAGTCGAACTGACCAAGGCAGACGGCACCGTCGAAATCATCGAAGCCGAGAACGTGATTCTGGCTTCGGGCTCGCGTCCGATCGACATTCCACCGGCTCCGGTTGACCAGAACGTGATCGTCGATTCGACCGGCGCACTGGAATTCCAATCGGTACCCAAGCGCCTGGGCGTGATCGGCGCTGGCGTGATCGGCCTGGAACTGGGTTCGGTCTGGTCCCGTCTGGGTTCCGAAGTGGTTGTTCTGGAAGCGCTGGAGAAGTTCCTGCCAGCGGCTGACGACGCCGTTTCCAAAGAAGCCTACAAGACCCTGACCAAACAAGGTCTGGACATCAAGCTGGGCGCTCGCGTCACCGGTTCCAAAGTGAACGGCAACGAAGTTGTCGTGAACTACACCGATGCCAATGGCGAACAGAACATCACGTTCGACAAGCTGATCGTTGCCGTTGGTCGCCGTCCAGTGACCACCGAACTGCTGGCATCTGACAGCGGTGTGAACATCGACGAGCGCGGTTTCGTTTTCGTTGACGACCAGTGCGCGACCAGCGTGCCGGGCGTTTACGCGATCGGCGACGTGGTTCGCGGCATGATGCTGGCGCACAAGGCGTCCGAAGAAGGCATCATGGTGGTTGAGCGCATCAAGGGCCACAAAGCCCAAATCAACTATGACCTGATCCCGTCTGTTATTTATACTCACCCGGAAATCGCGTGGGTCGGTAAAACCGAGCAGACCTTGAAAGCTGAAGGCGTTGAAGTTAACGTCGGCACTTTCCCGTTCGCAGCCAGTGGCCGTGCCATGGCAGCCAACGATACCGGCGGTTTCGTGAAAGTCATTGCTGATGCCAAGACTGACCGCGTATTGGGCGTCCACGTGATTGGCCCGAGCGCTGCAGAACTGGTTCAGCAGGGCGCGATCGGCATGGAATTCGGCACCAGCGCTGAAGACCTGGGCATGATGGTTTTCTCCCATCCGACCCTGTCCGAAGCCTTGCACGAAGCAGCTTTGGCTGTGAATGGCGGCGCCATCCACATTGCCAACCGCAAGAAGCGTTAAGACAAGACAATAAGAAACCACGGCGGAAGGCCCGTCGTGAGCCTTGCGTGCAAGACTCACCGCGGAATGTCCGCCGGACGCAGCCTTGCGTAGTCTCACCGGTTATCCGGAACACCTACGCAAGCAGCAGTCACAGGTGGTGCGGCACTTGAAAAAGTGCAGCACCGAATGCGCAGTACCTAACGAAGACGGTAATAAGCATGAATCTTCATGAGTATCAGGGTAAGCAGCTGTTCGCTGAATACGGCCTGCCAGTATCCCAGGGTTTCGCCGTAGACACCCCGGAAGCAGCAGCAGAAGCGTGCGACAAGATCGGCGGGACCGAATGGGTTGTCAAAGCCCAGGTTCACGCAGGTGGTCGCGGTAAAGCGGGCGGCGTTAAGCTGGTTCGCAGCAAAGAAGACGCCAAAGCATTCGCTCAACAGTGGTTGGGCAAGCGTCTGGTGACTTACCAGACTGATGCCAATGGTCAGCCAGTCACCAAGATCCTGGTTGAATCGTGCACTGATATCGCTAAAGAGCTGTACCTGGGCGCTGTCGTTGACCGTTCGAGCCGTCGCATCGTGTTCATGGCTTCCACCGAAGGTGGCGTGGACATCGAGAAAATCGCTCACGACACCCCTGAGAAAATCCTCAAGGCTACTATCGATCCACTGGTTGGCGCTCAGCCATTCCAGGGTCGCGAGCTGGCATTCCAGTTGGGTCTGGAAGGCAAGCAAGTTGCTCAGTTCGCCAAGATCTTCGTAGGTCTGGCCAAGCTGTTCAAGGATCACGACCTGGCTCTGCTGGAAGTGAACCCGCTGGTGATCAAGGCTGACGGCGATCTGCATTGCCTCGACGCCAAGATCAACATCGACGCCAACGCCATGTACCGTCAGCCTAAGCTGAAGACTTTCCACGATCCGTCGCAAGACGATCCGCGCGAAGCGCACGCTGCCAAGTTCGAACTGAACTACGTAGCGCTGGAAGGCAACATCGGTTGCATGGTCAACGGTGCTGGCCTGGCCATGGGTACCATGGACATCGTCAACCTGCATGGCGGCAAACCAGCCAACTTCCTCGACGTGGGCGGCGGTGCTACCAAAGAACGCGTTACCGAAGCGTTCAAGATCATCCTGTCCGACACTAACGTCGCTGCAGTATTGGTCAACATCTTCGGCGGCATCGTTCGTTGCGACATGATTGCCGAAGGCATCATCGGCGCTGTGAAAGAAGTCGGCGTGAAAATCCCGGTTGTTGTTCGCCTTGAAGGCAACAACGCTGAGCTGGGCGCTAAAGTACTGGCAGAAAGCGGTTTGAACATCATCGCTGCTACCAGCCTGACCGACGCTGCTCAACAAGTTGTCAAAGCTGCGGAGGGCAAATAATGAGCGTCCTGATCAATAAAGACACCAAAGTTATCTGCCAGGGTATTACCGGTTCGCAAGGTAGTTTCCACACCCAGCAAGCCATCGAATACGGCACCAAGATGGTTGGTGGCGTAACTCCGGGCAAAGGCGGCACCGAGCACCTGGGTCTGCCAGTGTTCAACACCGTGAAAGATGCTGTAGCTGCCACTGGCGCCACCGCCAGCGTGATCTACGTTCCAGCTCCTTTCTGCAAGGATTCCATCCTGGAAGCAGCATTCGGCGGCATCAAGCTGATCGTTTGCATCACTGAAGGCATTCCTACCCTGGACATGCTGGATGCCAAGGTCAAGTGCGACGAGTTGGGCGTAGTCCTGATCGGTCCTAACTGCCCAGGCGTGATCACTCCAGGCGAATGCAAGATCGGCATCATGCCAGGTCACATTCACTTGCCAGGCAAGGTCGGTATCGTTTCCCGTTCCGGCACCCTGACCTACGAAGCTGTGAAGCAGACTACTGACGCCGGTTTCGGTCAGTCGACTTGCGTCGGCATCGGCGGTGACCCGATCCCGGGCTCGAACTTCATCGACATCCTGAAGCTGTTCCAGGAAGACCCGAAGACCGAAGCGATCGTTATGATCGGTGAGATCGGCGGTTCGGCTGAAGAAGAAGCGGCTGCCTACATCAAGGCACACGTGACCAAGCCGGTTGTTTCCTACATCGCTGGTGTGACTGCCCCTGCGGGCAAGCGCATGGGCCATGCTGGCGCAATCATCTCTGGCGGCAAAGGCACTGCAGACGAGAAGTTTGCTGCCCTGGAAGACGCAGGCGTTAAAACCGTGCGTTCGCTGGCAGACATCGGCAAGGCTTTGTCCGAGCTGACCGGTTGGGCGATCAAGTAAGCCTCGCGCCTATCTGACGCTTCACCAAACAAAGGCCACCTTCGGGTGGCCTTTGTCATTTGCGAAGATCAAAAGATCGCAGCCTCGTTGCACTCGACAGCTCCTACAGGGGATACGAAACCTTGTAGAAGCTGTCGAGTGCAACGAGGCTGCGATCTTTTGATCTTTTTATATGTAAACGCGACACAGAAATGTCGTGTATCGGATACTTCGCACCCTAACAGTGCGTTTGTCGGGCAAATTCGTTAGGCTAGCAGCCATTTTTGCGTCCGCGGCCCACAAGGTTGTTACGCGCTAAACGGGTCAGTCCTATTCGGACCGACAGCATTTCCCTCACCCCTCAGGGAAATCCCTCTCTAAATTCCGATTCAGTAGTGTGGTATTTCCTTAATGAAAGTGTTGAAAGGCCAGGACATCCTGGCACTTGGTTTTATGACGTTTGCCCTGTTTGTCGGGGCTGGCAACATCATCTTCCCGCCTATCGTCGGTCTGCAGTCCGGTCCAAATGTCTGGATGGCGGCGCTGGGCTTTCTGATCACCGCGGTCGGTCTGCCGGTGATCACCGTTGTCGCCCTGGCCAAGGTCGGTGGCGCCATGGATGCCTTGAGCAGCCCGATCGGGAAAGTCGCCGGTGGCCTGCTGGCTGCCGCGTGCTACCTCGCTGTCGGCCCGCTGTTCGCGACACCGCGCACCGCCACCGTGTCGTTTGAAGTCGGCTTGGCGCCGCTGACCGGCGAGAGCCCGCTGGCACTGTTCCTCTATAGCTCGGTGTACTTCCTGCTGGTGTTCTTCATCTCGCTCTATCCGGGCCGGCTGCTGGATACCGTAGGACGTTTCCTCGCACCGCTGAAGATCATCGCCCTGGCCGCGCTCGGCATCGCCGCGTTTGCATTGCCGGCCGGTGATGTCGGCGTGGCCACCCCGGAATACGTGGCGGCACCGTTCTCCCAAGGCTTCATCAATGGTTACCTGACCATGGATACCCTGGGTGCGCTGGTGTTTGGCATTGTCATCGTCAACGCAATCCGCTCCCGTGGCGTCGAGTCGCCGGTGCTGATTACCCGTTACGCGATCATCGCCGGGCTGATTGCCGGCGTGGGTCTGGCGCTGGTTTACGTCAGCCTGTTCCGTCTCGGTTCGGGCAGCCATGAAGTGGCCGCGGGTGCCACCAACGGCGCGGCGGTGTTGCACGCTTACGTGCAACACACCTTCGGCTCTCTGGGCAGCGGTTTTCTGGCGGTGCTGATTTCCCTGGCCTGTCTGGTGACTGCGGTGGGTCTGACATGCGCTTGCGCCGAATACTTCAGCCGTGTGCTGCCGCTTTCCTACAAGACATTGGTCATCATCCTGGCTGCGTTCTCCCTGCTGGTGTCCAACCTGGGCCTCACCAAGCTGATTGCGTTCTCGATCCCGGTGCTGACCGCGATCTACCCGCCGTGCATTGCCCTGGTCGCCCTGAGCTTCTGCAAGGACTTCTGGCATGAGCAGGGCCGAATCGTCGGTCCGGTGATGCTGGTGTCGTTCATCTTCGGTTTGATCGACGCCCTCAAGGGCGCGGGTCTGGCGGACTGGATGCCGACTCAGTTGTCTCACCTGCCGCTGAGCGAGCAAGGCCTGGCCTGGCTGGTGCCGTCGGTCATGACCCTGGTCGTCGCGGTCGTTTGCGATCGCCTGCTGGGCAAGCGCGAAGAAGCACTGGCTTAAGCCGCTTCATGGTCCGCCACAAGCGGGTCGTGAACACACATGGAAATGCCCCGTATCAATCGATACGGGGCATTTTTTTATGGGCTTGTACAAATCTAATGTGGGAGCGAGCTTGCTCGCGAAGAGGGCATGACATTCAATAGTTATGTTGACTGATACACCGCCTTCGCGAGCAAGCCCGCTCCCACAGGGATTTCGGTACTCCGCATAAACATCACAAGGACCTGCATGTCGTTCATCCACGCCAACATGATCCACATCCTCGCCGCGCTCTGGTTCGCCATCTGCTGGGGCGGTTACACCCGTTATGCGACGTGGAAGGGCCGCGACACCGCGTGCCTGGCCAGCGTGCTGCACCTTTATCGCGAAGACTGGATGCGCCGCATGCTGTTGCGCGACAACCGCATCGCTGACGCCAGCGTAATCGGTAACCTGGAGCGCAACGCCTCGTTCTTCGCCTCCAGCACACTGATTATCCTGGCCGGCATTCTCACGGTGCTCGGAGCCTCCGAACGGGCAGTGTCGTTGTTGGCGGATATCCCGATGGTGCAACAGGCATCCCAGGGGATGTCGGAGATCAAGTTGCTGTGCCTGGCGCTGGTCTTTGTCTATGCGTTCTTTACGTTCAGCTGGTGCATGCGCCAGTACAACTTTGCGGCCATTCTGGTGGGCTCGGCGCCTATGGTCGGTGAGCGTCACGTTTCCGAACAAGAGCGCAAAGCCTTTGCTGCCCGGGCGGCCCGCGTCATTTCCATGGCCGCCAACCAGTTCAACTTCGGACTGCGCTCCTACTACTTCGGCATGACCATGCTGGCCTGGTTCGTCAGCCCGTGGTTGTTCATGTTGATGAGTGCCGGGGTGGTGCTGGTGTTGTATCGCCGGGAATTTCATTCCGACGTTCTCGACGTGATGGTCTATACACCTACAGAGGCGCCATTGCCTGAGGCGATTAAAGAGGCTGTTTGATGAGTATTCCGTTCTGGTGTGTGTTTATCAGTGCCCTGCTGATTTTTTTGGCAAAAATTCCTGTGGCCAAGGCAATGAATGACCAGGGCGGTTATGACAACCATCTGCCGCGTCAGCAACAGGCGCAACTGACTGGCTTTGGTGCCCGTGCGTTGGCGGCTCATCAAAACTGTTTTGAGGCGTTCATTCTGTTCGCGGTGGGGGTGTTGATGGCTCACACCACGCAGACAGCGGGGTGGCTGATCGACTTGCTGGCAATCATCTTCGTGATTTCGCGAATCATTTATTTGCTGTGCTATTGGGTTGATCTGGCCTGGCAGCGGAGCCTGGTATGGTCCGTTGGACTAGTGTGTTCGTTGCTGTTGATGATTAGTCCGACTTTTAGAACTATTTTGCTGTAGCGCCTGCTTCGCAAACAAAAAACCAGGCAAAAGAAAACCCGCACTTGGCGGGTTTTCTTTATCACGTGCGCCAGGCATGGCGCGTTGCGCGCAAGCGCAACCAGCTTGGCTGTGGTGGCCTCGCTGGTGACTTGGAGGTGAAAGTCCTCTACACACCCGGCAAGGGGAAGTGTTAGCCAGAGGCAAGGGTGTCGCGGGTGACCGCGAATCTGAAGGAAGCCCGAGGCAAAATGCTGGCTTGACGAACAGCAAGCGGATAGAGGCGGCGCAGCGGGGTAAAGGGGCGTGTTTCCCTAAAGCCCAATACTTGCACGGGACGCTGCGACGTAGATCCGACAGGCATAAGCAGGAAGGTCGCGCG
>NZ_CP024866.1:4595145-4599091 GCF_004136015.1 Pseudomonas sp. ACM7
CGCTGCGTCGTCTGGCGACAATGGAAGCGGCCCTCAACGAGGGCACGTAACTTGATGCGCCTGGGGCTTAGCGAAGCTCGCGCCTGCAAATCAGCCTTCAATGGCCGAGGCCCATGGTGGAGCTCAGGCGCATCTCATATGAATCAGGCGCTGCCGAAGAAACTATGGGGTCAGCTTGGGTTAGTTTCGGTACTGGATACGATAAACCGGCTTAGCCGCATAGCTTGAACCGCCGTATACGGATCCGTACGTACGGTGGTGTGAGAGGACGGCGGCTGTAAAGCCGCCTCCTACTCGATGCTAAAAACTGTTTTAGTTTTTAGGTGCTTCTTTTTTGGCTGCTTCGTTCGATTCAGCCTGAGCTTTTGCGGCTTCGGCGTTTTCTTTCGCCGCGTCGTTCACTTTATCCTGAGCTTTACTCATATCTTGCTGAGCTTGCTCGGCATGTTTGTTAGCATCTTGAGCTTTGTCCTCGGATTTTTTATCGCAGGCTGCGAGACCGAGGGAAGCGGTCAACATCAAGGCAATAGCTAAAGTCTTACGCATGGGGTGTTTCTCCTTATGGAAAATATCTACTGGTCTTTCGAGCACTGCCCATAGCGTTAAGTTCCTCAATTCATACAGATATATAAGATTATTCCGACGGGAACTTTTACTAAAAACGCCTAGTGCGTTGCCTGAACACTAAGAAGAGTTTTATCAAAATGGCCGAAAACCCCGTTTTTGAGCGCGCTACACGATTTCTATCGGCGCTGCGACATTGTCAGGTACTTGGGCTGCGGGTTCACAACGCCAGCAGCGAAGGCCTGACGGTCATCCTGCCGTACAGTCCGCAAATTGTTGGCAACCCGCTAACCGGCGTGATTCATGGCGGGGCGCTGACCTCGCTGATGGACACGGCCTGCGGCATGTCCACCCTCTGCGTGCTGCCCGAGTTCGAAGTTTGCCCGACCCTCGACCTGCGCATCGACTACATGCACGCCGCCGAGCCGCATAAAGATGTCTACGGTTTTGCCCAGTGCTACCGGGTGACCACTGATGTGATCTTTGCTCGCGGTTTTGCCTACCAGGACGATCCCGAGCAGCCCATCGCCCATGTGGTGGGCACCTTCATGCGCATGGGCAAAGCCATCAAGGGCACCAAAGGCTTTGGCGGCGTCATCGCCGGAGGTGCGAAATGACCGACTCCTTCAAGGAACAACTTCAGCAGGCACATGAGCAGGGCGACTACGCCTCGCTGCTGCACCTGATTCCCTACGCCAAACTGATCGGCGTCGAATGTTCGCGGGTGGGGGATGATCTGCTGTTTCGCTTGCCGGCCAACAAGGACAACATTGGTAACCCTTTATTGCCGGCGATTCATGGTGGCGTGATTGCCGGGTTCATGGAGTTGTCCGCAGCGCTGCACCTGCTGATTTTCGCCGGTTCGCCGGGTGTGCCGAAGATCATCGATTTCTCCCTCGACTATCTGCGCGCCGGGCAGTTTCGCGACACCTGGGCCAGATGCCAGGTTTGCCGGCAGGGTCGCCGGGTCGCCAACGTTGCGATTACGGCCTGGCAAAGCACTGAAGCCGAACCGATTGCCACTGCCCGCGCCCATTTCAAAATTGAAGAGCCCTTGAAATCCTGAACTCAGCCCCCAACTTTGATGACAACCCGCCGCCGACCCTTCAGGTCGCGGCCACTGCCATCTGATTGGAGTTTGATGACCATGAGTGTGGAAACTCAAAAGGAAACCCTGGGCTTCCAGACCGAGGTGAAGCAACTGCTGCACCTCATGATCCATTCGCTGTATTCCAACAAGGAAATTTTCCTTCGCGAATTGATCTCGAACGCCTCTGACGCTGTCGACAAATTACGTTTCGAAGCCCTGTCCAAGCCTGAGTTGCTGGAAGGTGGCGCCGAGCTGAAAATCCGTGTGAGCTTCGACAAGGACGCTAAAACCGTCACCCTCGAAGACAACGGCATCGGCATGAGCCGCGAAGAAGCGATCACCCACCTGGGGACCATCGCCAAATCCGGCACCGCCGATTTCATGAAACATCTCTCTGGCGATCAGAAAAAAGACTCGCACCTGATCGGTCAGTTCGGTGTGGGTTTCTACTCTGCATTCATCGTCGCCGATAAAGTTGACGTTTTCAGCCGTCGTGCCGGTGATGCTGCCAGCGAAGGCGTGCACTGGGCATCCCAGGGCGAAGGCGAATTTGAAGTTGCCACCGTTGAGAAGGCCGAACGCGGCACTCGCATTGTCCTGCACCTGAAGTCCGGTGAAGACGAGTTCGCCGATGGCTGGCGTCTGCGCAACATCGTCAAGAAGTACTCCGACCACATCGCTCTGCCGATCGAGTTGCCGAAAGAAGTGGCCGCCGCTGAAGGCGAAGAGCAACCGGTCGTTGAATGGGAAACCGTCAACCGCGCCAGCGCCCTGTGGACTCGCCCTCGCACTGAAGTGAAAGACGAGGAATACCAGGAGTTCTACAAACACGTCGCTCACGACTTCGAGAACCCGCTGAGCTGGAGCCACAACAAGGTCGAAGGCAAGCTCGAATACAGCTCGCTGCTCTACGTGCCGGCCCGTGCTCCATTCGATCTGTACCAGCGTGAAGCGCCGAAAGGCCTGAAGCTGTACGTGCAGCGCGTGTTTGTGATGGATCAGGCGGAGTCGTTCCTGCCGCTGTACCTGCGCTTCATCAAAGGCGTGGTCGATTCCAACGACCTGTCGCTGAACGTGTCGCGGGAAATTCTGCAGAAAGATCCGATCATCGATTCCATGAAGTCGGCGCTGACCAAGCGCGTTCTCGACATGCTGGAAAAGCTGGCGAAGAACGAGCCTGAGCAATACAAGAGCTTCTGGAAAAACTTTGGCCAGGTCATGAAAGAAGGCCCGGCAGAAGATTTCGCCAATAAAGAGAAAATCGCTGGCCTGCTGCGTTTCGCATCGACCAGTGGTGATGAAGGCGAGCAAGTGGTGGGGCTGGCCGAATACCTGGCTCGCGCCAAGGAAGGTCAGGACAAGATCTACTACCTGACCGGCGAAACCTACGCGCAAGTCAAGAACAGCCCCCACCTGGAAGTCTTCCGCAAGAAAGGCATCGAAGTGCTGCTGTTGACCGACCGCATCGACGAGTGGCTGATGAGCTACCTCAGCGACTTCGACGGCAAGAGCTTTGTCGACGTGGCGCGTGGTGACCTGGACCTGGGCAATCTGGATTCGGAAGAAGACAAGAAAGCCGCGGAAGAAGTCGCCAAGTCCAAAGAAGGTCTGGTTGAGCGTCTGAAAACTGCACTGGGCGATTCCGTCGCTGAAGTGCGGGTTTCCCATCGTCTCACCGATTCCCCGGCGATTCTGGCCATCGGCGAGCAGGACCTGGGGATGCAGATGCGTCAGATCCTGGAAGCCAGCGGTCAGAAGGTTCCTGAATCGAAGCCGATCTTCGAATTCAACCCGGCTCACCCGCTGATCGAGAAGCTCGACAACGAGCAGAGCGACGAACGCTTCGGCGATCTGTCGCACATTCTCTTCGATCAGGCGGCCCTGGCCGCCGGCGACAGCTTGAAAGACCCGGCCGCCTACGTGCGCCGTCTCAACAAGCTGCTGGTTGAACTGTCGGTTTAACTGCGTTGTACAAAAACCCGCTTCGGCGGGTTTTTTTATTCGTGCGCCAGGCATGGCGCGTTGCGCGCAAGCGCAACCAGCTTGGCTGTGGTGGCCTCGCTGGTGACTTGGAGGTGAAAGTCCTCTACACACCCGGCAAGGGGAAGTGTTAGCCAGAGGCAAGGGTGTCGCGGGTGACCGCGAATCTGAAGGAAGCCCGAGGCAAAATGCTGGCTTGACGAACAGCAAGCGGATAGAGGCGGCGCAGCGGGGTAAAGGGGCGTGTTTCCCTAAAGCCCAATACTTGCACGGGACGCTGCGACGTAGATCCGACAGGCATAAGCAGGAAGG